>QKFK01000099.1 GCA_003252195.1 Rhodospirillales bacterium | reverse complement strand
TCCCTGATTGTTGTGCCAAATAACTTTTAGATGTTTTTCTTAAAAAGCACCCTAACAGCTATTATCGCTTAAAAGGCCTTATCTTTTCAAGACCATAAAGAAAAAACTATGCCATTAGTTTTTATAAAGTCAATAGATACTATTCATATAATTGTAATGCCTTGAAAAATAACGATTTATTCCTGTGTTTATATTGCAAAAATATAAAAAATCGGTGGATAATCGTGTGAAAAATCTATTTTATGAGCGTTTTTTTCATTTTTCTGCGCTCAACAGACGAACCTATGTTCATAGATTCTCTATATTTAGTTACCGTTCTACGGGCAATCTCCACGCCTTCTTTTTTTAGAATAGCTACAATTTTATCATCTGATAAAATCTTTTTAGGATCTTCTTCATCGATTAATTTTTTAATCATATGACGAACGGCCTCGGCGGAATGAGCTTCTCCTCCATAATTATTTCCAAGCGCTTGGTTAAAGAAATATTTAAGCTCAAACAAGCCACGAGGAGATAAGATATATTTATTAGTCGTAACACGGCTAACAGTACTCTCATGCATACCAATTGCAGAGGCAATCTCACGTAGCACCATTGGTTTTAAGAACTCTATCCCCATGTTAAAGAAGTTACGTTGATGAATAGCAATTTCTTCTGCTACTTTTAATATTGTAGTTGCTCTTTGATGCAAAGCTTTTACAAGCCAGTTAGCAGTGCTCATTTTTTCTGATATATAGCTTTTATCATCTTTACTCTTTACATTGCCTTTTATCTCAGAAAAATATTTATTATTAATCAGCACCTTAGGTAGAGTATCGCTATTTAACTCAACCCTCCAATGACCGTCTGCCTTTTTGGTTAAAATAACATCAGGTACAATATATTTAGGCGGACTAAATTCATATTGCAGAGCTGGTTTAGGGTCGGTTGATTTAATATCATCTAGCATTTCTGCTAAATCTTCACTGTCACATTCACAAATTTTGCAAAGCCCTACCAAATCACGCTTAGCTAGCATATCAAGATTATCTAAAAGCTTGGCAATCGCAGGATCATAACGATTTTTATCTTTTAACTGAATTTCTATACATTCTTTGAGCGATGTTGCGAACAAACCTGACGGCTCAAAGCCCTGCATCATCTTAAGAACTTTTTCTACCCTCTCTGTTGGGCAGTTTAATTTAGTCGCGATTTCTGCCATGTCTGCCCGCATGTAACCACATTCATCTAAACCCTCGGTTAAATATTTGGCAATAATTTTATCTGCTGGAGAAGTTATAACTAAACTAACTTGATCTTCTATTATTTGATGTAAAGATTTATCTCCTGATACGGTCTTTTCAGTTATTGCAGTTACATCTGCAAACCCTTCTGATGAAGAACCTCCCTTACTATCCCACGAACTAACTGAAAAATCATAGCTATCATCATACGCAGCATCGCTGATACAATCATCAAACGTATTTTCATAATCTGCATCTGGCGGAGCGTCATCACCGCTATTATCAAACAAACTTTCTTGTTCTGAGGCTTTATCAAAAACCGAAACATCTTCATCACTTGAAGAATAATCATTATCTGAGTTTATGGCATCGCCAGTATCTCTTTCTAAAAATGGATTTTGCTCGATTTCTTGTAAGACAAATTCACTGAGTTCTAAATTTGACAATTGCAAAATTTTAATCGCCTGCCGTAGCTGAGGCGTCATTACTAAATTCTGGGATTGCCGTAGGTCTAATTTGGGGGTGAGCGCCATTACTCCTAAGCCTTACAAACTGAATTTCTCGCCAAGATAAACTCTTCTAACATCTTTATGGGCAACGATTTCTTCAGGTTTGCCTTCCATAAGCACGGTGCCATCGTGCAGAATATACGCTCTGTCAATAATATCTAATGTCTCTCTAACATTATGATCAGTAATTAGCACGCCGAGACCGCGATGTTTAAGGTGGGAAACCAGTTCTCTGATTTCACCGACCGCAATCGGATCAATACCAGCAAGTGGCTCATCAAGTAATATAAAGCTAGGACGTGAAGCCAAGGCTCTAGCTATCTCTAAACGACGGCGCTCTCCGCCAGATAGAGCAATAGATTGAATATGACGCAAATGAGAAATAGAAAATTCTGCCAATAATTCTTCAAGCATTGCATCTCTAGTATCTTTATTTGGCTCTACTACTTCTAAAACCGCCATAATATTTTCTTCAACGGTAAGGGCTCTAAAAATAGAGGCCTCTTGAGGCAAATAGCCAATTCCCATACGAGCTCTACGATACATTGGGTATTCAGTAATATCTACGCCATCAATATGAACATCGCCATAATCTGGAGAAATAAGCCCTGTAACACAATAAAAGCACGTAGTTTTACCAGCACCATTTGGCCCCAACAAACCAACAGCTTCTCCGCGTCTTACATTCATAGATACATTACGAAGAACAGGACGTTTTTTATATCTTTTACCGATATTAAAAATCTCTAACCCGCGATTATCAGCAACCAAGCGAGGTCCAGCAGATGATTGTTTTTCATCATCTAGCTTTTTTGCGGTATTATCTACAGCTTTTATGACCATTTTAACTCTAGTTCCTATAACTAACTCGGATTAATTACTTGCATCCTTATTACCATTATCGCTCGAAGGAGTAAACACTCCCTTAACTTTTCCACCTTTTTTGTCCCCAGAAGCATTAGCTAACAATCTACTTACACCTGTTTTTAGGTTAATGATAGCTTTTTCTCCCTCTAATTCATTGCCATTTTGCAGCACTTTTACGTTGCCCGTTAGGGTAGATGTTGAGTTTGAAGCATCATATCTACCATGACTACCTCTCATAGTTTCTGATGGGGTTTTAATAACAACGTTGCCATCAGCAAGTAGATAATCCAGCTCAAATGCACTTGATTTAGGGTTGTTTTTAAAAAACACTGTCATGTTATCGGCCGTGATTTTACTTTTGTTTTTAATAATTGTGGCATTACCATAAGCTATGGCTTTTTTGTCATTGCCATAATATTCAATTTTATCTCTGGCCAAAATTAGCTCTTCTGGCATTTTAATTTTTGCAGGAGAGCCAACCAAAATCATAAGAGCATCTTTAAGAGAATATTCTACATTATCACCATATGCCTGCTCTTTATCAGAAGTAATAACAACATTTCCTTCCCCATTAATTTTTTGTATATCATAGGGAGTACCTTCGGTTGATTGGTATGCCGCCATTAATTTATCTGCCAAAATTGTAACATTCCCTCTTTTAGCAGATGAGCGTCCCAATGTTGTAACTATTTGTTCTTTTTGACGCCATTCAACCCCTTCATCGGATACAATTTCAACTTTATCTTTTGAATTTTTGTTAAGGTTAAAGCCTTGTGCCACAGCAACATCTGCCACTATCGACATGATTAACAATGATAAAAACAGATTTAATATTCTCATTTTTTGTTACCTTTTGCTTTAACTGGGTAATAATTAATAATTGTCTTGCCATGAAAAGTTAAGACGTCTTCCTTACCGTTATAGGTAAAGCTTTCTGCCTTTATATCCCCTATAGCACCGCTAGCTGAAATAGGAGAGTGATTTTCTGCGTAAGCATCTTTTATATTATACGAGAATTCTTTAGTATCAATATTATAGCCCGCACTATGAATAATTATAACATCATCATTAAAAGATAAATTCTCTGTATTTTGATTAAATAAACCTGTAGGAGCATCAAAGTTAACCCAAGCCCCAGAATTAAGCTTAAGTTCTGCTCTTGGCTTAGTTAGTTTAAGGATATGTGAACCTGGTTTTGTTTCAGCAATTAGCTTTGCTGTAATATTATATGGCTGATGCTTCTTATCATTACCAATCATTTTGGTATTGGTAATAACAACTTTTTTTGCATTAAAATCAACCTCTGAACTAAAACCAATAGTAAACAAGTCTGTCTCACGAATGATTTGGTTCCACAACAGCACCAAACCAACCAAAACAATAGAAAATGAAGGCAGTGACATTTTAAGCATTTTTACAATGTTAGAGTAATTTTTGCTTATAATATTTTTATTTTCGTTATCCTTACCTTCTGAGTAAGAAACAGAAAACGCCGACTGTTTTGCTTTTTTATCTTTTGATTTTGGCATGTTGTTTAAGCAACCCCAGCACGCAAACAATCGTGAATATGCAATATTCCAACGGGAACATCTTCTTCAACCACAAACAAGCTTGTAATCTTTTTAGCATTTAGGAACTGTACGGCTTCTGCTATCAAAGTTTCTGCTCTAATCGTTTTAGGATTGATAGACATAACACTATCAACTGTTAACGACAGCAAATCACTGCTCATTTTACGACGCAAGTCACCGTCTGTAATAATACCTATTAGCTGTCCCTTTGCATCGACAACACCAACACAACCAAAGCTTTTTTCTGTCATAATTATCAATGCATCTTCCATATTAGTTCCTTGAGAAACCAATGGTAACTCTTCTCCTATATGCATTAAATCCTTAACCGTAGCTAAAATATTACCGAGTTTTCCACCTGGGTGACGAGCTTTAAAATCATCTTTTGTAAATCCTTTGCGCTCTAACAAGGCAATTGCAATTGCATCACCTAACGCAAGAGTTACTGTTGTAGAAGTTGTAGGAGCAAGCCCCAATGGACAAGCCTCTCCACTTCTTGGAAGAGCTATAATCTTGGTCGCAGCTTTACCTAATGTAGAATCCTTACGGCTAACTATTGCAATTAAGGCAATACCAAATCTCTTACAATAAGTAACGATATCACCAAGCTCAGAGCTTTCGCCAGAGTTAGAAATAGCAACAACAACATCATTCGTTGTAATCATACCTAAGTCACCATGACTTGCTTCTGCTGGGTGAACAAAAAATGAAGGAGTTCCTGTAGAAGCAAGCGTTGCCGCAATTTTTTTACCGATATGTCCACTTTTACCCATACCTGTAATAATAACTCTACCCTTAATAGAGGTCATCATATCCAACGCCTCAGAAAATTCTTCATTTATTGAATCTGATAAAGCTTGAATACCTGCTATCTCTAAGCGCAACACCTCTTTTGCTGCCTTAATATCATTTGGATGTGGCATAAAATTAACTCCTAGTGAGAAAAAATATCGTTATCGTCAGCCCAACCGAGCAAATCAAGCTCTCCGCGGACATTTAAAAATTCAAAACATTTATAGGCCAATTCACGACGCCCCTCTCTTGCCAGAAGAACCTCTAATTTATCCTTAGCTCTATTAAGATATAAAACATCATTAGCTGCATATTTCAATTGCGCTTCACTTAACTCTTCTGCGCCCCAGTCTGATGTTTGCTGTTCCTTATCAAGCTCAACACCCAATAGATCGTAGCACAAATTTTTAAGCCCATGCCTTGCAGCAGAAGTTCTACATAATTTAGATGCTATTTTAGTGCAAAACACAGGGGCACATTCAACGCCTAAATATCTTTTAATTGCAGAAACATCAAAACGAGCAAAATGGAAAATCTTTAATATATTTTTATCGGCAAAAATACGCTTTAGGTTTGGAGCATTATAAGTTTTATCAAGCTGAACCACATGAGCAGTTCCATCGCCAGACGATAATTGCACAACACACAAGCGATCACGCAAAAGATTAAGCCCCATTGTTTCTGTATCAACAGACACCTCTTTGCCTAACACAACATCATTTGGCAAATCGCCTTTATGATAAAAAATTTTGTTATCTGCCATTAGAGCAAGCTCCTTAAAATTATAAATTATTTGCTATAACATAAAACGAGACCACCAAAACAGCAAGCTTTTATAAGCCAA
This sequence comes from Rhodospirillales bacterium, assembly GCA_003252195.1. GTDB lineage: Bacteria > Pseudomonadota > Alphaproteobacteria > QKFK01 > SZUA-500 > SZUA-500. Next base: position 14,572 of record QKFK01000099.1, on the reverse strand, counting down.
TATTGTGCATTGTTTTTTACAATGGCGCCTAAAGTTTTTGCAATAATGTTCAACTTTCTTACAATGGTGCCCAAAAGAAGACTCGAACTTCCACGACCATAAGGCCACAAGCACCTGAAGCTTGCGCGTCTACCAATTTCGCCATTTGGGCAATAAGATTTAAAGTAGAATGTTCCTATCTAAAGCTAATTGTCAAGACTTATATAAATCCATAAGCTGTCGCCAATAAATAACAGCCCAAGATAATTCTATAAACCGCAAAAATAGCAAATGAAGCTTTTTTTAACCAATGCATTAAAAAGGCAATCGCCATTAATGAAAAGACGAATGAGAAACCAGCCCCAACCACAGCATCATGCATAAGAGCAACATTGCCACTTTCGTATATCTTTAACCCATCTAATAGGCCCGCAGCAGTAATTGTTGGAATTGCCATAAGCATACAATATTTTGCAGCTTCTGCACGCTCAAAACCCAATATACGAGCAGCACTCATTGTAATACCCGAACGAGAGGTGCCAGGGATTAACGCCACACATTGGCACAAACCAATAACAAACGAATCTGAAAAACGCATATGCTCTATTTTGTTTATTTTATAACCAATCTTATCGCATACATATAACAAGAAACCGAAAATCAATGATGTCCAACCAACAGTTTTTATACTTCTCAATGTTGCTTCATCATAATTTTTAGAAACATAAAAGCCAATAAGAGCAACAGGAATTGTCGCAACAACTAACAGCCAGAATAGCTTGCAATCCTTAGACTTTGGCTCATAGAATGTTTTAATTCCACCCATAGCCATACGCCATACGTCTTTGCAAAAGTAAAGCAAGATTGCAAACAATGAACCAATATGCAAAGCGACATCAATTTCTATCCCTTGATCTGGAAGAGAAGTAAATTTAGAAACCAGAGCCAAATGCCCCGAAGAACTAATAGGTAAAAATTCTGCTATTCCTTGAATTAGCGCGATCAATGATAATTGTTCTGTTGTCATTTTTTATAAGAATCTCCAAAAAACAAAGCCCACCATATTAGCTATAGCGGGCTTTAGTAAATTAATGTTTAAAAGATTATACTCTTAAAGCCTTTTCTAAACGTTTTTTAAGAGCAATTGGAGATACAGGCTTTACAATATACTCCTGAACACCAACGCTTTTAGCTTGTAACACGGTTTTTTGGGCAGTATTAACTGTAACAACAATAATAGGCACATTCACATTATGAATACCTTCTTCCCCCCTACGAACTAACTGAGCAAACTCTAAGCCAGTTATACCAGGCATTTCTTGATCAACCAAAACTACGTCAATTGGCTCGTTTTTAAGAATTTCGATTGCCTTTATAGCATTATTTGCTTCGGATACATTTCTAACACCAAACTGAGATAGTGCGGTGCGAATAACAGTTCTTGAAAAGCTGTCATCATCTAAAATGAGGTATCTAAACTTTGCAAGAGGAGATTCTTCTATAACTGGGCGCATGTTAGTTATCCTTCTTTGATTGTTTCTTATTATTTATTCTTAACTATAATATATTACCCATAGATGATATATGTGTATGTATATGATTATATCAAGTTACTTGTCAATGACAAGATTAATAGGGTTAAATTTTGTTTCAAACCAGCTCGCCCCCCAATGAAGATGCGGTCCTGTCGCTCTACCAGTAGCTCCGACCTCGCCAATTTTCTGACCTTTTTTAACCTTTTGGCCTTTTTTAACAATTATTTTACTCAAGTGAACATAAATGGTTTGCAACCCTTGTCCATGGTCAATCATGATTGCATTACCTGTATAAAACAGATTTTTTTCGGTTAATGAAACAATTCCATCACCCGACGCGACCACATCAGTACCGACAGGAGCTGCGATATCAACACCCGCGTGAGGACTCTTAGGCTGTCCGTTCAAAATACGTTGCGAGCCAAACACACCAGAAACACGCCCTTTTACAGGTATAACAAAACCTTCTTTATAAAAATCATTTTCTGAAATGATATCTCTTTGTTGAGCAATCACAGAAAACTCGTGTTTTATTGCCTTAGCATCTTCTTCAGATGGATTAACTTTTCTTTCAGGCAGACCATCTATTTTTTGAACATCCCAATTGCCATCTTTTAAGGACAGTTTTTTGCGAAAGCTCTTGCTCCCATCAGCACTCTTAATTCTAATCACATGATTTTTTTCAGCATCTCTGCCAAATGCAAATACAAAGTTCCCATCAGGAGAAACATCTATTTTTTTATCATCTAAGGTAATTAAGTATGAAGGATCTGTTTTGCCAAAAATCACTCCAGCCTGAATCATTTCGCCACTCAATTGCGCTGGAGGTTCTGCAAACACAGAAGATGAGCATGCAAAAATAAATAAACTAAAAAAGAGAGCCTTGAGCTTGTTCATTGTTTTTTCTTTTAGGTTTTGGGTTAACTTTAGACGTGCTTTTATTAGCAGGCTCGGTAATAGCAGAAACAGCGCCATCATTAAACTCAAGCCATATACGTGTTGGTTTTGCCTGTAGCTCTTTAGCTGATGTTAAGGGGTTTCCTCCCTCATCTCTAACCATAGAAAAACCACGAGAAAGAATTTTCTTAAAAGAACCACCTTCCAACCGCGCTGATAAAAACTCGTAATTCTTAGATGCGTCTATAAATTTGCGTTTAATCGCATTGTTAAGACGTTCAAATCTTTCATCTAATCTTTGGGTATATTCATCTGTAATATTCTGCAATTTAGGAATACCACGAGATAAACTTTCTACCTTTAATTTGTTATCATTAACATAACGCATTACAGCGTTGTTTTTTCTGCTATATAAACTCTGCAAATAAGCTAGCAATTCAAGCCTTACAGGAACAGCTTTCTCGGCAGCACCTGTCGGAGTTGGAGCACGTAAATCTGCAACATAATCTATCAACATAGTATCAGTTTCATGACCCACCGCTGAAATAACTGGAATTTCTGAATTAGCTACTGCTCTTACAACAACTTCCTCGCTAAACGGAAGTAAATCTTCTAGCGAGCCACCGCCTCTTGCTACAATAATAACATCTGGCCTTTTGATAAGTTGTCCTTGAGAATTTTTATAACCATCTATAGGAATATTATTAAAACATTCTACTCCTGCCGCAATTTTTTCGGCAGCACCTTCTCCTTGAACGGCAGAAGGATATAACAAAATTGTTCTTGGAAATCTTTCGCTAACACGATGCCAAATATCTCTAATCACTGCTCCTGTCGGAGATGTAACCACGCCAATAGTTTCTGGGATAAATGGTATCTTCTTTTTACGTTCTGGTGCAAACAAGCCCTCAGCCTGAAGCTTGCGTTTGCGTTCTTCAAGCATCTTTAAAATAGAGCCTTCGCCAGAAACTTCCATAGCCTCAATAACCAACTGGTATCTTGAGCTACCGCTATAAGTGGTTATTTTGCCCAAACAAATTACTTCTAAGCCATTTTCTGGACGCATAGGCAATTTTGCAGCAACACCTTTCCAGCAAACAGCATTTATCAACGCACCATCATCTTTAAGATCAAGATAGATGTGTCCAGATGACGCTGGTTTACAACCTGATATCTCTCCTTTTACCCTAACAAGAGGAAAAGAGCTCTCAACGCATTTTTTAATATGCTGAGACAGCTCACTTACGGAGATTTCTGGAATGTTATTTAAATCGATATTCTGCATAATGAACTTAATATATGCTATTATCTACAGTTACTAAAGAACGTTTTTAAGATTTGCCCACATTTATTTTCACAGATACCTCCATAAATCTCTGGCTTGTGATTACATGAGGCTTGCTCAAAAATACGTGCATTATGCTCAACGCCGCCACCTTTAACATCATATGCGCCAAAATACAACCTGCGTATTCTGGCTAAAGCAATGGCAGAAGCGCACATCGGACATGGTTCTAAAGTTACATATAAATCACAATTTTCTAAACGGCTCTGCTCGAGTTTTTTACAAGCAGAACGAATAGCGTTAACCTCTGCATGAGCGGTGGCATCAAAACCAAATTGCGATGAGTTATGTGCTCTGGCAATAATTTCACCATTTAAACAATCAACAATCACTGCACCGACAGGCACTTCACCTTTATCAAAAGCCAACAAAGCCTCTTTATATGCCTCTTCCATATAGTAATTATCATTATTCATAAGCTTTTTCCTTAAAATGCTTTTATATGCGACCATAATATGCAAATATAAATTCAGATTACATGATAATATGACAAGGTAAAGTCAAATGTTGGCCGCAGATTTATCAGCCGCCGCCACAACCCCAGTTTGGTTAGGCGGAGTTGCTGTAGATAAATCCATCATCGCATATATTAAAGAAGCCAGTACCGCAACAGGTGTTAGCTTTGATTACCTATTAGCCAAAGCTGGCCAAGAAAGCTCTTTTTCTATAAGAGCGCTATCTGACACATCAAGTGCGACTGGTATTTACCAATTTACAGAAATGACATGGCTTCAGCTATTTGCCCTCAATGGCGCAAAGTACGGGCATGCGCGTTTAGCATCTAAAATTTATAGAGATAGAAGAGGTCGCTATAAAGTTGACAATCCAACAGATAGAAAAGTTATCTTAAACTTGCGTCATGACCCTAGAACATCTGCCCTACTTGCAGCAGAATATGCCAAAAGCAACCAGACTTTAATGAAGGCTGAATTAAAGCGCAACATAAACTCTAGTGATTTATATTTAGCTCACTTTTTTGGCCCTGGTGGGGCAATAAAATTATTAAAAGCAGAAGCTATAAATGAAGATACTCCTGCATCTGGTTTGTTTCCAGAAGCAGCCATGGCTAACCCCAGAGTATTTTATAAAAAAGGGCAAAAATCCAAAACCGTAAAAGAAGTTCATGAGTTTCTAACCAAATTATTTGACGGAGCCTTAAAAAGATATACCAATCTATCTCCTGCTATAATTGCTAGCTTACCCCAGTTCTTACCATCTGGTGAGCCAACCCTTAATGGACCAGCTAAAAACCCTTTGGTTGCACCATTAACTAGCAAAGAATTCTCATTCACCTCTAAAGACGAAACTGACTGGCTAGCTTCTGACAACGACACCACCGCTATTAACCTTGATAGTTATGGGGATAATGGCAGTGATATATTCACTCTAAATTTGAGTGACCTTGACGAGCAAGACACTGAAAACAACGCCGCACCAACACCTAAAGTCTATGCAATAGAACAAGATAAAACTGAAGAAAAACCAGTTGCCGTGTTGCCTAAAACTGAAGAATTAACAAAAGAAGCTCCTTTGCCAGAGAAAATCATCACACAAAATGATGACGCCCCAGATAAAAGTTATGTAATTCCGAATAAAATAGCTACTCTTGAACCATCTGTTAAAGCCCAAGACAAATTTTCAACTCCTGATAATGCGGTGGAGGTTGGCTTTAACCTTGATGAAATGTCTCTTGATATGGATGAAGACATAACAACTAGTGCAGTTGGCAAAATCCAACTCGTAAAATATGCTATTGAAAATATATCCGACCTCGTAAATTTTGAAACAGCCTCTTCATACAGTCCCAAGCATAAGCAAATATCATTTAAAGACTTATCTTTTACTAGTAATTTTGAGGTTGCAGCCGCATATATAAACCATAAAGATTATGAGAATAAAGTAAAAATCATGGAATACACCTTCTTTGAAGGCGAAAATAGCTCAGATTTCAAGGAGATTAATTATCAAAAAAGCCAAGAGATAAAATATTTATCGCAATTTGAAATAGCTGATGCTAAAAGCTTAGAATATTCTAGAGCAAGCAACGATGAACAAAAAGCTCAAAGAGAACTTTTTCAATCAGAAGAATTTTATAACTAACGGGTGATTAAATGGAAAACAAAACATCAGAAAAAAACGGCGAGAGAATAGCTAAAGTTATTGCCCGTGCAGGTGTCTGCTCACGCAGAGACGCAGAAAAATTAATTTTAGATGGCAGAGTTAAAGTAAACGGAAAAGTTATAGATTCTCCTGCTTTAAACGTTACCGATAGCGATAAAATTGCCGTTGGCGGAAGATTACTTCCATCAAAAGAAAAAACCAGATTATGGAAATATCATAAACCTACTGGTCTTGTTACCACCCATAAAGATGAAAAAGGACGCCCAACAGTTTTCTCTTCTTTGCCAGATGATTTGCCTCGCGTTATATCTGTCGGACGATTGGACTTAAACTCTGAAGGACTTCTTCTATTAACTAATGATGGAGAACTCGCCAGACGTTTAGAAATGCCTAAAAACGCATGGAAGCGCAGATATCGCGTTAGAGTTTTTGGAGAGCCGACTAGAGATGTTTTAGAACAACTAAAAAAAGGCGTGGAAATTGATGGTATAAAATATGGTGAAATTAGCGTTATCATTGATAGAGTAAAAGGTGACAACTCATGGCTAACCATATCTTTGCAAGAAGGAAAGAATCGTGAGATCAGAAGAGTTCTAGATCACTTTGGTTATCAAGTTAGTCGCCTAATAAGAGTTGCCTATGGACCATTCCAACTAGGTAATTTACCAGAGGGCGAGTTAGAAGAGGTTCCTCAAAAAATATTAAAAGAACAGCTTGGCGCCAAATAAACCAACAATAAAAAAAGAGACCATTAAAGGTCTCTTTTTTTGTATTAAAGCGCCAAAACTAAATTATCTACCCTTGGCGTCACTTATTTTTTTATTTATGATTTTAGAATCCTTTTGGTGTTTTGCAGAAGCATCTTTTCTAAAGGCACTACGATTTTTAATAATTGCAACTTTTTTAGGGTCTAATTTAACAGCCACCTTTTCAACCAAATTTTCTTCGACAGTTTCTTCCTTAGATGGAATAACAAAACCTTTAACCTCAACATGTTTAGGCAACTCAGTTTTTGTTCCCTCAGAAACTTCCCTTGCGAAACCAGCAACCATATTGCTTTTTTCTGGCTCTGGATTTACCCCATTAAAACGAGCATAACCATCAGAAAATTCTTTAGTAAGCTTAACAAGCTCTTCTTGTTTTAAATCCTTAGGAAGAGACCCTTTTTTAATCGCCTCTGTAATTGCCATGCTTGCTTGTTTTTCAGCATATTCCATAAACACAGCTTTTAACTCCATCATAGGAACAGGGTCTTGTTTTGTTTTGCCAAAACCAATAGCTCTTTTAGGGGCACTCATTCCTTTTGGAACAGCAAGAGTTACTTTTTCATCTGTTATGCCACTTTTTCTAACTTCTTCTTCTGATATTCCATTTAAATCAGCCATAGCTTGAACAGTTGAACGGAAACCTGTAACCATCGGACGCAAAGCATTTTGAGTCATAAACAATTTATTCTCTACAGCCAATTTAACTTGTTCTTCGGTCAAATCTTTAGCAGTGAAACCTATTTGTTTTTTTGAAACACCTAACAATTCGGCTTGAGTTAAGTCTTTTTCTTTTACTTCTTCTACAATCTCACATTCGCCAAAACCAACTTTGACATGTTTGCCATTCGTCCACATATCTAAATTTTCTTTAGAAATTTCTATAATCTCATTATTACGACCAAAACCGATTGCTGTGCGTGAATTATTCTCGTTTTTAGCTTTTTCACCACTTGGCATGGATTTCGTTGTGATAAAAAAGTATTTATTGCCTTCCCATTTTACTGAAAGCTCTCTACCTTCTCTTACAAAATTCAACATTTTTTCCATTTTTTCTACTCACAATCATAAAAATGAATTATAACTTTAACTAGTCGCAACTTTATAGATTAATATTTCCCGAAAATTTTGTCAAAAAGAAAATAAAAGCTATGAGAATTATCGCAGGTAAATTCAAAGCCAAGAACCTTATAACCCCAAAAGATAGAGACATTCGCCCTACATCTGACAGGGCAAGAGAATCTGTTTTTAATGTTATAACCCATAGATATACAGAGTTTTTAACAGGGTTAAACAATGGTTTTCTTAGTGATTTGGTAATTGCAGATATTTTTGCAGGAACAGGAGCTTTAGGACTAGAAGCGATGTCTCGGGGTGGAAAAAAAGTTATTTTTGTCGAAAAAGAAACTAAATCTATAGAGGTTTTGCGCTCGAATCTAAAAAACTTTAACCTAAACACACAAAGCCAAATAATCCATTGTGATGCAACCAAGCTTCCTGCTATTAAAGAAAAAATAAATCTATTATTTTTAGACCCGCCATACAACAAAGAGCTTGTTGCACCAACCCTTGAAAGCATTAAAAACAACAATTGGTTGGCAGATAAAGCCCTAATAATTGTTGAAACAGAAAAGAATGAATCTTTTACTTTTGACGAACGCTTTTATGAACTAGATGATGAGCGCAACTATGGCAAAGCCAAAGTAAAATTTTTAATTCATCAAAAGAGCTAGTTTTTTTCTAAGATATAAAAAGCCTGCTGTGTGAATAAATTTTCAATCGGTCGATAAAACAAACCTTTTTTTATTCTTCCCTTAGAATTAAGCAAAATACGCTTATCAACTTTAACGTCTAGCTTTTTGCATAATTTATCAAAATCACGCAATGTGCAGAGATGAATATTTGGGGTATCATACCAACTGTACGGCAATGCCTTAGTCATTGGCATCTCCCCTTTAAGCAGAAGGTAAAATCTGGCATACCAATAACCAAAATTTGGAATAGAAACAATCACCTTTTTACCAATTCTAACCAATTCATTAAGGGTTTTTGATGGATTGGCAACAGATTGAAGTGTATCGCTTAAGATAACATAATCAAAAGATTTTTCTGGGTAGTCGGACAAATCGATATTTGCATCACCCTGAACAACAGACAAGCCTTTTGCAACGGCAAGTCCCGCGTTTTCTGTTGATATCTCAAGTCCTCTTGCATCTATCTTTTTGCTCTTTTTTAAATAATGCAACAGCTCGCCATCACCGCAACCAACATCTAGCACTTTGCTGTTAGGGGCGACTTCATCAGCTATGATTTTCAAATCAAATCTTATTGAGCTTTTGCCCATATCCCTAGCTCCTTTGCATTACCTTCTATAAAACCTTTCATGGTCTTATGTAAAACTGGTTCATCTAACAAAAACGCATCATGACCTTTATCTGTTTCTATCTCAACAAAGCTTACATTAGCTGCCACCGCATTAAGAGCTTTAACTATCGTTTTAGTATCTTCGGTTGGGAACATCCAATCACTTGAAAATGAAACTAAACATATTTTTGTTAGGCAATTGCTAAAGGCATCAGCTAATCTACCTCCAGCCTCTGCTTCTAAATCAAAATAATCTAGAGCTTTGGTTAAATATAAATATGAATTAGCGTCAAATCTATCAACAAAACTTGCTCCTTGGTGTCTTAAATAGCTTTCAATCTGAAAATCTACATTTGTAAAATCAAAGCCTATTTTTTGCTTATTTTGTAGCTTTCTGCCAAATTTACGAAACAATGCTTTTTCAGATAAATATGTAATATGAGCTGCCATTCTAGCTACTGCCAAACCACTTTGTGGAACGGCACCCTTCTCGCTATATTTGCCATTGTGCCAATTAGGGTCATTCATAATTGCTTGGCGCCCAACTTCATCAAAACCAATATTTTGAGGCGACATTCTATAAGAGGTTGCCATAGGTATTGCAGAATATACCATATCTGAATATTTGCTCACCCATTCTAAAGCTTGCATGCCACCTGCTGAGCCACCAATGATACAAAAGAGTTTTTCTATACCCAAAGATTCAACTAACATCTTTTGCGCTTTAACCATATCTCCTACAGTTATCACAGGAAAATCTAATTGCCATTTTTTACCAGTTTCAGGGTTTTCTGAAGCAGGACCTGCCGAGCCCATACAACTGCCTAAAACATTAGAGCAAATAACAAAATATTTATCTGTGTCTAAAATATTGCCTTTACCAATAATGTTATTCCACCACCCTTCACGTTTAGTGTGTGGGTTTTCTCCACCAACAAATTGATCCCCCGTCAGCGCATGACAAACTAATATTGCATTGCTTTTATCTGGGTTTAACTGACCATAAGTTTGATAGGCGATTGGAAAAGACGATAGCTTTTTTCCAGATTCTAATCGCAGAGGTTTTTTATCGCCCAAAATAGCGATATGACCTAAAGGATTATAGTTTTCTCCAAAAATTGTATTATGATTGCCCATTATTTGTTCAACATGAATAAATTGCTGTTTTATTACTAATAATAACCATATATATTAAAAATAATTTTTCAAATTCTTTGTGAGAGAAAATATGACAAAAGAAAAAACTTTAGCTGAAGTTAGGTCTGAGATTGATGCTATAGATGACAAAATCCATGATTTAATCATGGCTAGAGCAGAATTAATTGAAGATATCATTCAAGCAAAAAAACAACTCAGCGAAGAAAAAAAACCTATAATTCATCACGCCAGAGAAACCGCAATTATCAAAAGATTGCTCAAAAGACACAAAGGGCCTTTCCCAAAAGAGGTTCTGATTCGCATGTGGCGTGAAATGTTTTCTGCATTTGTTAATATGCAAAGAAGTTTTGAAATGGCCGTTTATATGCCAGAACGTGGCGCAGGCTTCTTAGAAACTGCCAGAGATCATTTTGGAACTCATTCAAAAACACGCACTAGCACGTCTATAGTTCAAGTTATTAAAGACGTAGCAGATTGGAATGTAGAAGTTGGGGTTATACCTGCGCAAGTAGAGCAAGAAGATGCCAACCCATGGTGGCTCAGCTTATTACCAGGCAATGGCTGGGACGCACCTCAAATAGTTGCCAAACTACCATTATCTAATGGCAGGGATATTAGCTCTTCGCAAGAGGCATTTGTTATATCTATGGGTGAATTTGAACCAACATCTGATGACAGATCTTTAGTTGCCATTGAAACCAGAGGTAAATCAAGCGCGAGCTCTATTGGAACTGACCTTGAAAAAACAGGCTTTCCTGTAAGAGCTGTGCTCGGAATGCATAATGCGCAAGAAGAAGACCGCTTTTATTTATTCGAGCTAGAAGGCTACTTTAATAAAAACGATGCAAAGGTTGAGGCTTTTATAGAAAAAGAAGCTGACAACATTGTAAGAATTGAATGTTTAGGGGGTTATTCTGTAATTGAATAATCATTTAAGTGAGGGGAAATGAGTAAGTTAGAGCCTAGAAAGAATTTATTAAAAATACAATCATACAAAGCAGGCGAAAGCAAATTAGCAGGGTTTGAAAAAAGCTACAAATTAGCATCAAACGAAGGTGCTTTTGGCGCGCCTCCTAGTGCGATGAAAGCTTATAAAGAATTTGACGATTTGCACATATATCCTGAAGGGCTAGCCTGTGAATTGCGCGAAGCCTTAGCACAAAAACACGGTTTCAAAGCCGAAGAAATAATATGCGGAGCTGGCTCAGATGAGCTAATTCATTTAATCTGCACAGCTTATGCTGGTCCAGATACTGAAGTTTTGTATCCTGCCTTTGCTTTTTCAATGTATAGTTTATATGCAAGAGTATCAGGGGCTGAGCCTGTAACCACACCCAAAGATAAACTAACTGTATCTGTAGATGATTTATTAAATGCGGTAACGCCAAAAACTAGAGTTGTTTTTGTTGCAAACCCTGCTAACCCAACCTCAACATATATTTCAGAAGCTGAAATGCGCCGTCTGCGTGACAATTTGCCAGAAAATATCTTGCTCGTTATTGATTCTGCATATGCTGAATTTGTTGACAAACCAGATTATGAATCTGGCGCTAAAATGGTGCAAGATTATGATAATGTTATTATGCTTAGAACCTTCTCTAAAATTTATGCATTATCAGCTCTACGTATCGGCTGGGGATATGCAAAGAAAGAGATTATCGACGTATTAGCAAAAGTTAAGCCACCATTTAACCTTGCTATGCCAGCGCAAGTTGCTGCTAAAGAAGCATTAAAAGATGATGATTTCGTTGCTAAAAGCAAAGCACATAATGATAAATGGTTAACAATTCTAAAAACAGAATTGCCAAAGATTGGGCTACAGCCTGTAGATTCAGTTTGTAACTTTGTGCTAGTAAAATTCCCTGAGCATAAAAATGCTCAAGATGCGGACGCCTATTTAAGAAGCAAAGGCATTATAGCGCGCTCTATGATACCTTATGAGTTATCTGAATATTTGCGTATAAGCATCGGCAGTGAAGAAGCTATGACATACTTGATGGAAGTTATTAAAGCTTATATGAGCTAGCTCTGTGTCCGTTATATAAAAACCCTCTCCATAAAAAGAGAGGGTTTTATTTTTATAAATTACTAGAGCCGACAATGAAACCCTGCAACCGTTCTACAAATAATTTACGGGGTAGCTTCTAATTTACCCTCATTATTTATACTATATATTTGTCTGTTTATAGATCCATCTGGGTTAGTTGATATATTAAGTTTACCTGCTAGACCACCCCATGTAAAAACAGGAATATTAGCAATCTCAACCCTATCAATTGAAACAACATTTTCTTGGATTGCCATAGTACTTGCCAGAGCCTTTTTACCGCCTTCGCTAGGAACTGCCATCTGCCCCAGAACTATTCTTGCAACTGAAAGATTCTTCTGACTAACTATATTATGCTCATAAAGACTATCTAGCGTTTCAAACAAACCTAAAACAGTTACATTCATAGATGCAATTGGTTGCATATAATCATCTAGAGCTATAATGCCTTGTGCTTGAGCTTTTAATGGTGCCCAATCAATATAAAACTTATCTAAATCAATTCCTCCACCAATATCTTTCCAATCACTTATAGCCCAACCCAGCGAGCTTAAGTCTAACTCACCCACAATTTTACCATCGATATAAATTTCTTTTATCAAATTATCCATCGCAAGTTTTTTACGAGGAGATAAATTTATATTCTTGGCCTTACCTCTAATCTCATAAAAGTCGTACAAAAGGTCTGAGCTAGTTTTAGGCAATCTATGCCCCGCAAAAGATATTTCTGAAAACATGGTCTCATTATTAACGGCTAAATCTTTAGAAACAAACTCTACACCATCAACCCGAGATAGATGGTACAAATCTAACGTCAAAGAACTTTTAGATGAAACCATATTATTAGTATCACCATCTATTTTTAAGCTTTGCCTACCAGATAAGTCAATTGTAACTCTTTCTGGCATAAACATGTTTGCAGATATACTTAGCTTTGGAGCAAACCACTCCCAAGTTGTGTTTTCTTGAACTATTTTAACCGAAAGATTTCTAAAGCTCACCTTTAATGATGGGGGAACACCTTCATTATCCATTCCGTCATATTTAATGATATAGCCTGATTTTTCCCATGTTGATATGGCAGACTTTATTGAGCGCTCTAACATTAACGATGCCGATGAGCGCATGTATATTAAGGCCGACGTGACTAAAACAATCGCCAAAACAATCGATGCAGAAATAATCTTCTGCTTATTTTTATGCCAATAATATTCTAGATCATCTTTGATTTTTTGTAATTTCATCTCTTATCCATTTTTACTGATTGTCAAATTATTTATCATGGCTTATTTATAAGCAAGTTATTTTTAGCAAATGCGGAGATGAATATGATAGATACTGTTATTTTTGACTTTGGGTGCGTGTTAATAGACTGGAACCCTCGCTATATGTACTCAAAAGTATTTTCTGACACCGCAGAAATGGAAAATTTCTTAACGGAAGTAAACTACTCTAAATGGAACGAGCTTTTAGATATTGATGTCCCATTTGACGATGTTATTGCAATGGGAATTAAGGATTATCCGCAATATGCCCAATATATTCCCTATTATAAAACCAGATGGATGGACATGGTTAAATCAGAGATAACAGGTTCTGTTGAAATTCTTCGCTCTTGCAAAGAACATGGCTACAAAACATATGGTTTGAGCAATATGGGTTCTATTGTTATGGGTTTATTAGAAGAAAAATACCCATTTTTCTCGGAGCTTGATGGCAAGGTTATATCCGCAGAAATAAAATCAGCCAAACCAGATGAAAAAATCTATAGAACCTTATTAGAAAAATATTCTATTAATCCTGCCAATGCTGTCTTTATAGATGACGTTAAAGCAAATATAGACACCGCAATCTCTTTGGGATTAAAGGGGATTGTTTTTCAAAACCCTGAACAGGTTAAAGCTGAACTCAAAAAAATGGGCATTGAGATATAAGCATTAATTGGCAAAATCTTTACCCCCCCCTTACAACAAAAAACTTATCTAGATATAACCTTGCACACGCTTACGCAGGTGAGATTAGCTACTGTGTGTTAGGCGCTTCGTAAACCTCTCGACTTGGAGCGATTTATACATAACTAAGCGGGAAAACATAAAAGCTGTTGCTTTGTTGCCTGTATGCATATTCATTACTAGAAAATCACGAGAAGAGGCTGAATTGCCTACATTTAATTGGATAAGCTGGTGGTGTTACGCTAAGACCATAAAAAAAGAGGACCTAATCGTCCTCTTTTTTACTAGCTTATATTCTTGTATATCGCAAATAAACTGGTTTACGACCTTCTCTTATGGCTTTTTGCTCATAACGAGTATTAACCCAATCTTCTGGTTGCTTTAACCAATCTTCAGAAGCTTCTGCTTGC
>QKFK01000114.1 GCA_003252195.1 Rhodospirillales bacterium | reverse complement strand
AGAAAAAGAACTATCTGACCCTAATTTGTTTAACAAATCACCAGATAAGTTTAATCAATATACCGAAGATATGAGCAAATACCAAGACGAGCTAGACAAGGCAGAAGAACGCTGGCTAGAACTTGAGATATTAAAAGAAGAATTGGGCTTGTAAAGACAACAATATAACTTAAAGAACGACCAAAACTCTTTTCTACAATTACAAAGCATAGTAAGCGCTATCTCACATGCTTACGCCTACAAAAAAGCTCTATTAAAAATAAGCTATAAATTGCCACACTCATGAACAAGTACACACATAACATATGTAAGAAGCTAAACATTATAATTAAGATAAATTATTATTCTTTTACTAAATATGATATTGGAACGAGCTGAATGTTCTTTTCTTTTAGAGATGGCAACCATTCTTTTAACGCTTCAATTGTTCCGTCTCTTGGGTGACCAATTGCCACTGCAAAACCATTTTTCAAAGCTTTTTTCTCAGCTATTTTGAGCTGTTGCAAAGCATAAGCCTTACTTGGTAGGTTATCTATAAATACGTTTCTTGTAGCATATGGCACATCAAACGATTTTGCCAACGGAATACCCGCAGAATTCGGTGTCGTTTGAGAATCTACAAATAACAAACCTCTTTTTTTGAGCTCTGCCATTAATATTCCCATAGATTTTTTATTTCGGGTAAATTTGCTACCCATATGGTTATTTACCCCTACATAACCAGTAAATGAAGCTAACATTTTATCAATGTTATTACCTAATTCATCTTTGTTCATATTTATCATCAAAGCATTAGGCCCTGGGTCAAAACGTTTACTATTTGGCTCCATCGGCATATGAACCATTAACTCATGACCCAAATCATGGGCTTTTTTAGTTTGAGTATCCAAATGCCTTGCATAGCTTAAATATGACAATGTAAGAGGTGCTGGCAAATCAGCAATTCTACTAGTGCGTTTTAAATCAAGCCCCATATCATCAATAATTACGGCTATATAATGTGTAATTTTCTTATCTGGATTAATCTCAATCGCATATTTTTTCCAGTCTGGAAAAAGCTTATTATCACTTTTAATAACAGGATTGGGGGATAATGAAGCAAGCTGAATATTTTTTGTTTTTTCTTCTGACTTGTTTTTAGAAATATCTATAAATGGTATTTCTTTTTTATCTATAACCACTTCGGTTTCTTTATCTGCAACAACTACAGACGCATCTTGCCAATCAGAATTACCTGTAGCTAAGTCTGCCTTATCCTCAACCTCGTCATGCTCTAGCATCTCTTCATAAAGAGGAATAAACGAGCTTTCACTGGCATTATGATTTTTATCAGCATCATGAGCTATATCAAGGTTATCTGCACCGACATTTGCCTTAAAACCATCTGCGCTAGCTATATCAATATTATTTGGACTTATATCTATATTATCGCCTTGTGATGATAATATGTTTTTATAACTATCACTTTGCAAAACTGACCAGCTATCATCACTCTTTTTAACATCTGGCTTTGCTGCTAAAACATCAATCTCTTCACCCACTATAATAAGAGATAATTTTTTATATATCTCGCCTTCAATTTCTTTAGATATCTTCTTAAATTCTAGGCCATAATCAGCCACATCATTAATAACAGTTTTAATATCTGGTTCAGAAGGTGATTTAATTATCAAATCAGCCTTACTCAGATTTTGTTTTGAGCTCCAGCTAGATTCAGCAGAAACAGAGATAACACCAGATAAATATAAAAACACGCCCAAGAAAACAAAGCGCATCGACTTTGCTAAAAACATACTAATACCATAAGTATAATTAGGTGTATTGCGTTGATTAGCATTACTAGCACACAAGCGTCCGCGCAGATTACTTAGGTCCTCAATACAGGAGATATGTTCAAATCCATTTTTTAGCAAATCTAATTCTTTTCTTACAAAAATAACAATCAAGTAATCATTTTTAGTTTTTCCTACAACAATTACAAGTCCGATTTTAAGATATAAACGTAAAAATAACTTTTACAGCCATTGACAAAGATTATAATAAGAACTAAGATAGAACAAATTGTAAACGTTATAACTTTTATTAGAGGATAAAATGCTTACCAAAAAACAATATGCTCTCTTGATGTTTATTGATAAACGCCTAAAAGAAACAGGTATATCACCATCTTTTGAAGAAATGAAAGAAGCTCTTGATTTGCGTTCTAAATCAGGCATTCACCGCCTTATTTCCGCATTAGAAGAGCGTGGCTTCCTTAAAAGATTAGCCCACAAAGCAAGAGCATTAGAAGTTATAAAGCTACCTGACAACAAAGGTGCATACGCAATTCCATCTGATGTTAGCGCTAATAATGATAATTATTCAGACTCAGTTGAAATCCCTTTATATGGAAAGATTGCAGCTGGCACTCCAATTGAAGCACTAAGAGATGAAAGCGAGATGCTTTCTATCCCTTCTTCTATGGTTGGCTCTGGTGATTATTACGCCCTTACCGTTGAAGGTGATTCTATGATGGAAGCTGGAATATTAAGTGGTGACACTGTAATTATACGCAAAGCATCTCATGCGCACAATGGCGAGATTGTTGTAGCTGTTGTAGAGGGATATGAGGTTACATTAAAACGCTACAAGCAAGATAAGAACACTGTATCACTCATTCCAGAAAATCATAATTATGAAGTTAGAACACTACCTTCTGACAAAGTTATAATTCAAGGAACATTGTCTGGGTTGATTAGAAACTACAATTAAAATCCAGTATTTATTTACTTAAAACCGCATAACAAACCACCGTCATATATTACATATAGCGGTGGTTTGTTTTTAGTTGAACAATTAATGGGGTTTTTCTCAGATTGAGCTGATGACAGATTTGCTTCAAGGTTCGCCACCATGTGCGAACTACCTTAAAAGATTTCTTAGCATATAGTTTATTACAAAACACACGACATTGCTTTTTAACTTGAGCTTACTACAAGCCATATCAGATAACATATACCACAAAGAAGAGCTTATCTACGCCACAATCTATTACCAGCAAGATTAGCGCTACTTATTATTTTAATTTTGCTCCCATCAGCATATATAAAATACCCACCATTCTTATACAAATCAAACCTATCAATTATTTGTGCATTCTCACAAATATAAGAATTAACTGGATACAGAGCTACAATAACAGATGCTCTTTTACAATCTTCTGCAAGAGACAAAGATGAAAAAGACAGCGATATAACTTTGTCTTTAACCTTATATAAACAAGCTAAATTATCACAAGAAACAACATCTGTTTTAATAATATTTCTATTATAATTTACAAGTTTTTTAGGGTTATATTTAATTCCGTAATAATTAAATATTTGCCTTTGAACAAAGCTATTCTTATTAAAACCAGCTATTATTATGCCATCATCTTTATATGCAATTGTTGATGCATCTTCAGATATATAAAAATCAGCTTTCTTTTCAAGCCATGGAGATGCTAATCCAATGACAATACCACCAACAGCAAAATAGCGCCATTTTTCTTGCCACAAACACAACCATAACATAGAAAATGCTATAATAAATATCCCCCAATCTGGCATATGTGGGGTAATAATTTCTGCACCTTTTAATGATGAGACAAAATCTGTAATCTGATTTAGTTTTTCAACACCGATAGACGTTATTTGCAGAGGAATTTTATCAAACCCAAATGGCATTAATAAGGCTGACACAATAGCAAATGGCATAATTATAAAACCAATAAAGGGAGCCGCCATAAAATTTGCTAATAATGTGTATGGCGCCATCTGATTAAAATGATACAAAGCAAACGGAGTAGTCGCCAAGCTAGCAATTAAATCTGAAAAAACAACCCCTATAAAATAGGCATATATAGCTTTATACTTATACGTCCTAGAAGATAAATTCTTCACCACATGCATTTGCGCAAATTTGCTGTTATAAGCGGATATAAGTGCCACCACTGCAAAGAAAGACATCTGAAAACTAGCACCAACCACTGCAAAAGGGCTAATCAGCATTACCATTATTGCCGCAAATGATATGGTTCTAAGCGATAACGCCCTCCTATTTAACAAAACCCCAAGCATTATAACAGCCACCATAATAAAGGCACGTTGAGTTGGCACAGAAGCCCCCGAGATGAGCAAATAAACAAATGCCATAACAATTGACATGCTAGCAGCAATCTTTTTTATATTGTAATTAAGAGCAATACATGGAAACAAAGCCAGAAGACACCTAATTCCTAAGAATACCAATCCGCTCACCATACTCATATGCAAACCAGATATGGAAAGAAAATGCGCCAAACCAGAGTTACGATACGCCCTAACTCTGTCATAAGTAATAGAACCTTTATCTCCTGCAATAATAGTTGCTATTATTGATCCATTATCAGCACCTAAAATATCAACTATTCTTCTAGACATTTTATGCCTAAGTTTCTCAACTCTCGCTAATAAAACATCTAAAAAACTCGAATTATCAATCCCATTTTTATCTTTTATAAGCTTATAGGCATAGCCACTTGCAGAAATATCATTAAAATACATATTCTGCTCCATATCATAGCCGTCAGGGTAAACTGGCAATGAAGGAGGAGAGAGCTTTGCTTTACCTTTTATATAATCCCCCACTTCAAAATTATATTTTTTTGAGAATGTAATTTTAATTTTATTTGAAATAGATTTATCACCAACAATCAACTTATCAATAACAGCTCTGCGTTTATTATTATAAATATCGAGCTTACCTATGCGCCCAGAAAAGCTTACATAAGTGCCCTTAGTAATAAAATTTGGTTTATATAAAGACATAGTTTTAACTTGCGCTATAGAAAAACCGCTTAGCACAACCACAACGGACATAATAGCCACGGAGCCTTTGCTAGCATAGCCATTTTTAATTAGCACAAAAATAGCGACAGATAATAAAACCAGACCTAAATCTCTAGGCGGTTCGTTTGCTAGATGAAAATACCATAAAATTCCACAAGCAAGCAAAAACGGAAGCCACAAAAACCACCGCTCTCTTTCTTTTAAGAAATTTTCTTTAATTAAGCCTATAAAATTTAGCATTTGTGTATAATACAATATTGACTATTGCATTAAAATAAAAAGATGTAACCTCTTTTTAATAAGAATATATTTTAATATATCTCAGCTCAAACAACGTGGATTACTGATTATGGAATTTTCTGACTATAAACTTTTCTCAGCCGAAGGGCTTTTATCTGCTCATCTCATTGAGCTAGATGATTGCGTTATAGAAAAAGACAAACCTATATCAAAATCACACATAAGCTCATTACGCAGAGCTGGATTTGAAAGCGTATATGCCTATAAACTAACTGAAGAAGATGTTAATAGCGAAACAGCATTACACATGCTTGGTGTTACCATTTGTGGAGAGAACACAATATTTAACATCTCAGATAATGGCATAGCAATAATATATGCTGCATCACAAGGCGTACTATCAATAAACAAAGAAAGATTAGATAGATTTAATAATTTTTCTGATTTTGTATCAATTGCCTCATCTAATAACTTTTTCCATGTTGAAAAGGGTCAGCCAATTGCTGCTTTAACTATCGCCACGCCTGTATTGCATAATTCAGACATAGAAGCTTTGCAAGAACTAGTCTCTGG
>QKFK01000133.1 GCA_003252195.1 Rhodospirillales bacterium | reverse complement strand
GCGGTAATTGCACTAAAGCTAAAAGAAGTGTTTGGTCTTAATGATGTGAATGAATTGCCAATATCTTATAACATTGCTTGGTATGAGCAAAAGGCTGTGATTGTACTTCTCGCATTATTATCACTAGGTGTGAAGAACATTCACTTAGGGCCAACCTTGCCCGCCTTTTTGTCAGAAAATGTGGTTAATTTATTGGTTGAAAATTTTGGCATTGCTGGAATTGGCGAAGTAGAAAGCGATGTTAAAATGTTTATGGAGGCCTAATAAACAAAAGTGCTTAATAATAAATAAGCACTGGTTAGGAGCTGCACTAATAATAAAAATAAATAAGTGCCAATAACAAAAAAGACCGCAAATAAATTAGAGGGGTTTAATAACCTCTCTTTTTTATATAAAAAGCTTTAATTGTCGTGAGAAAGTATTACATTACCAAATATTATATTAATTCTAAGGAACAATATTATGAAAAGCGGTAAAAGAGACTTAACCACGGGGCCTATTTATAGCGCGCTGATAAAAATGGCAATGCCTATGGTTATGGGAATGTTATCTGTTGTTGCTTATAACATTGCTGATGCTTATTTTGCTGCAAAATTAGGTGTGGCTCAGTTAGCTGCGATTAGTTTTACTTTTCCGGTTGTTATGCTTGTTGGCTCAATAGCGGTTGGACTAGGAATAGGCTCTTCGGCTTTGGTTAGTAAAGCTGCTGGCGAAAAAGATTTTGTTAAAGTTGCAAAAATTGCCAGTGCTGCAATTGCTCTTTCATTTATGATTGTTTCTGTTATATCAACAATTGGTCTTTTTACTATAAAGCCATTATTTAGCATGCTTGGTGCTGATGAGCATGTTTACCCATATGTTTATCAATATATGAGTGTATGGTATTTTGTGATGTATTTCTTAGTTGTGCCAATGACAGGTAATGGTATTTTGCGTGCTATTGGTGATGCTAAAACCTCTGGCATAATTATGAGTGTTGGAGCGATAGTTAATATTGGTCTTAATCCTGTTTTAATGTGGGGGCTAGGTCCTTTTCCAGAGATGGGAATTAGAGGGCTTGCTGTTGCGACCTTGGTTTCAAGATTAATAGGTTTTGTTGCTATTTGGTATATTCTAGGGTTTAGAGAAAAACTCATTACCATAAAATTTGATGGATTTGCCGAGCTTAAACATACTTGGAATAATATTTTAACAATGTCTGTGCCAACGGCATTAAATAATGCTATTCAGCCATTGTTCTTGGGGTTTTTAATAAAAATGGCATCAGATTTTGGCAAAGATGCGGTTGCGGCTATTGGCGCAGGATCAAGAATAGATGGTCTTTCAATGTTGATTATGATGGCTTTGTGCTCAGTCTTTATGCCTTTTGTAGGGCAAAATTGGGGAGCCAGAAATTTTGATAGAATTAATAAGGCTAAGAACTTTAGCTTTGCTTTTTCTATGGCAATTGGATTGTTTTCTCTTTTAATGCTTTATCTGTTTGGTCGCCATGTTGCAGGAATATTTAGCGACGAAGAAAATGTACTTAATTTGATAGAGCTGTATCTACTAATCATTCCGATTACTTATGGAATGGCGGGTATTTCTATGATATCTAGCGTTGGTTTTAATGCGGTGGAAATGCCGTTTAAAGCTTTGAATATAAGCGTGATTAGAGTTGTGTTTTTGGCAATTCCTCTAACATATATAGGTAGCAGATTATATGGATATGAAGGGTTGTTATATGGAATTGTTGCAGGCAATGTTATATCAAGCCTCATTTCTGCAAAATGGCTAAACCATACGTTTAATAAACTAAAACTCGCTCATGCCTAGAAGAATTTTAGCTTTTTAAATAGATACAATTCAATTGATACAACAACGAACAATACGGATAGAAATAACACGAAGCCAAAATCTGAACTTGCCCATGGAAGTCCGCCAACATTCATTCCCATAAGTCCAGTTAAAAATGTTATGGGCAAGAATATCCCCGCAATCACCGATAACACATACATGTTACGGTTTATGTTTATAGATAAATGGTTGGTAAGTTCATCTTGTAATATGTAGCAACGTTCTTTGTTTACTTCAATATCTTCAACAAAACGTATGAACCTATCTAAAGTCTCTGATAAAAGTTTCTTTTCTTTGTCGGATAAAAAACTTTGATGGTTGCCATGTAAAAGCTGATTTATGGCATCTTGTTGAGGAGTTAGATAGCGTTTAAACATAATGGCAGTACCACGAGCTTCTAAAATTTCAGAGCGTTTGTCAGCATCTGGGTTTAGCATCATCTCTTCTTCAATTTCATCAATGTCATAGCTAAGCTCTTTTAGAGAAGGCTCCATTTTGTCGCACAAATGGTCGATTAAAGAAACCAGAAACTGCCCTGTGTTTTTAGGGCCTTCATTTTTTCTGATTTTTGCCTGCATGTCATCAATAGAGCTTAGTCCACGTTTGACAACGCTTATTATGTTGTTTTTGCTAACAAATATACGAATAGAAATCATGTCTTCAGGGTCGGCATCTTTGTTTAAGTTTGCACCGCGCAAAATTATAACAAGCCCATCATCAAACTCAGCAGTACGAGGGCGAGTGCCATCGGCTAACAATGCTTCACAAATAACATCATCAATATTTAAATGTTTTTTGATGTCATTAAAAAAACCATCGCCTTGAATATCTTTATCTTCTGTTTCAATGCGGAAGTGAAGCCAGTTGTGAGAATGAGGAAGGTTGCCTTCGTGTATGTCTTTAGGAGGGATTTCTTTGTCAGCATCTGGTGAGTTTAGAGAATAGGCATGCTCTAGTAATACATTTCTATACATTTTATTTGTGTCTCCCTCTCCATTATTTATCAGAGTTTAGATTTAAACAACATATGCTCATAAAGTAAAGAAATTTATATGATTCGCATGTAAGATTCGGGCTTTTGTGATGGTTTATTCTGTTTTTGTAAAATAAGATAATGATAGCATGTGCTGTGTGATTTTAGTGTTTATACCATATATTCAATAAGATAATGATGATATCATGTATAAAATATAGCAATATCTCACTAACATTAAGTAGATTCGTTTGACAATTAGTTGCTTTCGCGTATTCTGAGGCTCAGAGTTTTAAGGTTGACTCTTATCTAAGGTAATATGATCTACTGTCTTTAAGCTAAACCCTTTGCAGTTTTATCTTTAATTTAGTGAGGAGTTTTCAAGCTATCGGAAGCTTCTTAGGGCTCATGTGCTAGAGGACAATGGTTGTTCTGCTGGTATTGAATGTACTAAATTAAAGGAAGATTACTACTATGAGTCAAGGTACAGTTAAATGGTTTAATGCAACTAAAGGATATGGTTTTATTGAGCCATCAGATGGCGGAAAAGATATTTTCGTTCATATTAGTGCTGTTGAAAAATCAGGTATTGCTAAATTGTTAGAAGGTCAAAAAGTTAGTTATGAACTAGCTACAAATAAAGGCAAAACCTCAGCCGTTAACTTACAGATTGTTGAATAATCTTTACGTTTAGTTCTTATATAAAGATTGCACATCTTACGCCCCTTAAGGCTAAATAAGCTAAGGGGCGTTACTGCTATTTTCACTAAGGAAAAAAATAATAATGCAAAATTTTAAGGGATTTAACCTTCCTACCGTCTTAGATGAGGCGTTGGAGCAAATGGGTTATAACACTCCAACTCCAATTCAAGCAGGGGCGATACCTCATGCTTTAGAAGGCAAAGACGTTTTAGGCTCTGCTAACACAGGTACAGGTAAAACAGCGGCTTTCGCAATACCTATGATAACCCACTTAATCAATCACCCACAATCAACTGCAATAGTTTTAACTCCAACCAGAGAGTTAGCAGGTCAGATTATGGAAGTTGTAAAGAAAATTGCTTTTGGTAGTGGTGTTAAAAGCACTCTAATCATTGGCGGAGATTCTATCGTTGCTCAATTAAAAGCTTTGAAAATGCACCCTAGAATTATTGTCGGTACTCCAGGTAGAGTAAATGACCATTTAAGAAGAGGCTCATTAAAGCTAGATAAATCAGATTTCTTGGTTTTAGATGAAACCGACAGAATGCTTGATATGGGCTTTGGTGTGCAGATTGATGAAATCATTCCATTTATGAATGAAACACGTCAAACATTAATGTTCTCTGCAACAATGCCTAAGCAAATTGTAGCTCTTTCTAAAAAATATTTGGTAGAACCTGTTAGAGTAGCCGTTGATGTTGGTAAAGTTAGTGCTGACAATATTGAACACAAAGTTCTAAGAGTTAAAGATTTTGAAAAATATGAGAAATTGGTTGAAGAGCTAAATGCTAGAGAAGGCTCTGTTATCATATTTGTAAAAACTAAAATTGGTGCAGATAAACTTGCTGTTAAATTATGCCGTGATGGCATTGAAGCTGAGGCTATTCATGGTGATTTGCGTCAAAATCGTCGCGAAAAAGTAATTAGACAGTTCCGTAATGAGAAATACCGCATTTTGGTTGCAACTGATGTTGCATCACGTGGTCTTGATATTCCTCATATTCAACATGTGGTTAATTATGATTTGCCACAAGTACCAGAAGATTATATTCACCGTATTGGCAGAACAGCTAGAGCTGGTGCAAAAGGTGAAGCTCTTTGTTTGGTAACTCCTGAGAATAACCGTAAATGGGGTATTATTGAGCGTATGCTTGGTTTTGGTCTTGATGATGATGAAGTTCAACAATATGAAGATAGAAAACCTCGCAAAAAGAGAAACAAAAAAGACTATAAGAAAAAAGAAAAGGCATTTGCAACTGGTGAATTGAGATCACAAAGAGCTCCTAGAAAGCCTGTCAGAGGCGGGCGCCCTCAATATGAACCTTCTGTAGAAGAGTTTGATGAAGAGTGGGTTTTTGAAGATAAACCAAAATCTAGAGCTCGTCGTGAAGACAGAGATTTCGACGATAAGCCACGCTCAAGAGGTCGTCGCGAAGACAGAAACTTTGACGATAAACCACGCTCAAGAGGCGGTCGTGAAGACAGAAACTTTGACGATAAACCACGCTCAAGAGGCGGTCGTGAAGACAGAAACTTTGATGATAAACCACGCTCAAGAGGCGGACGTGAAGACAGAAACTTTGACGATAAGCCACGCTCAAGAGGTGGTCGCGAAGATAGACGCTTTGACGATAAGCCACGCTCAAGAGGTGGACGTGAAGACAGAAATTTTGGCGATAAACCACGCTCAAGAGGTGGACGTGAAGATAGACGCTTTGACGATAAGCCACGCTCAAGAGGTGGTCGCGAAGACAGAAACTTTGACGATAAGCCACGCTCAAGAGGTGGACGTGAAGAAAGACGCTTTGATGACAAGCCACGCTCAAGAGGCGGTCGCGAAGACAGAAACTTTGACGATAAGCCACGCTCAAGAGGCGGACGTGAAGAAAGACGCTTTGACGATAAGCCACGCTCAAGAGGCGGTCGTGAAGACAGAAACTTTGATGGTTTAGCTAAACCAGTAAAAGCAGAAAGACGCGAAAAAAGATCTTTTGATAAGGCAAATGGTGCAGAAAATACTTTTTCAAAGTCAGCTCCAAGAGCAGAAAGAAAAAAAGATTTTGTAGCAGATAAATTTGCAGATAAAAAATCTAAACCAAAACATTCTGGAGCAAAAAAACATAGCAAAAGAGTGGGTATTAAAAAGAAAAGCAATGTA
>QKFK01000187.1 GCA_003252195.1 Rhodospirillales bacterium | reverse complement strand
TTGATCAGCATAACCAACCATCCAGTCTGCGAAACCACCTAATTGGAGTTTCAAAGGTTCTGCAGCATTTGCAGCTGAAGAGATCATACCAGCTGCTAAAAGAGCTGTTGTACCATAAAGGATTTTTTTCATTTCGTAACTTCCTTAAAAATAGTTTAGTTAGAATTAAAACTTATGTTTGCAGGTGCCTCACCCACAAATATTACGAGTTAGATTGAATAATAAATTACCCATTCGGTCAAGCTAATGTTAGCAAGTGTGTGTCAAAAAAATAACACTGTTGCAAAAAAGCAACAAAACCTATCTTAAAGGTTATATTTTTAGGTTTTTAAGTTTCTTTTGCTTAACTTTATTTTAATATTTAACCCTCGAGCTTATTAAATATGTGTTTTTGCGGTTTATATTGCATTTTCTTCTTGTTATATTAATACACTTGTATAATTTTATTAGTAGTCATGACTATATTAAACAGGAATAAAAACATGAAACGCTCTATAAAAGCTTTTATTTGCGCAATCTTGCTTGGCTCTCTTGCTAGTGCCTGCTCAAGCAACCCCAACATAGAATATAAATACCCAGAAAAAGGCCAAAATGGTCAATATACTATGGATGCACCTAAATATGAAGATAGAGAAACTATCTTTGGCAAAGGTGGCTTGGGTAATATTTTTGCTGAAAAAGGTATGGAAAGCGGTGGCGGAATTGGCGTAAACAGCTTTTTGTGGAGAGCGTCTCTTGATACATTATCATTTATGCCTTTAGCATCAGCTGACCCTTTTGGCGGACTAATTATAACAGATTGGTTCTCACCTAATGCAGTAAATGGCGAGCGCTTCAAGATAAACGTATACATAATGGGCAAGGCATTAAGAGCCGATGGAATTAAAGTTACTGTTTTCCGTCAAGTTAAAGATGCTTCATCAGCATGGGTTGACACAAAAGTTAATGCAGAAACTGCCGTAGATATTGAAAATGCAATATTAACTAAAGCCCGTAAATTAAAAATGGAAGCTGTTGCTCCTTAAAAACAAATAACTTACGCGTAATTTTATTAAAATGAACGAGGGATAAAATGTCTCAATTAGAAGAAAGATATAATTTTAAACAAACCGAGCCAAAATGGCAGAAACAGTGGTTAGATAAAAACAGCTTTAAGGCAACTGACGACAAAAGCAAAAAGAAATGCTTTGTTTTAGAGATGTTCCCTTATCCTTCTGGTAAATTGCACATGGGGCATGTTCGTAATTACACCCTCGGCGACATCACCGCACGTTTTAAAAAATCACAAGGCTATAATGTTATGCATCCTATGGGTTGGGATTCATTTGGTTTGCCAGCAGAAAACGCAGCTATAAAGAAAAACACCCACCCAGGTACATGGACCCGCAAATGCATTAAAGATATGCACAAACAATTTGCTCCTCTTGGTTTTTCTATCGATTGGGACAGAGAAGTTTCAACATGCGAGTTAGAATATTATCGCCACGAGCAAGCTATGTTTATTGATTTTGCAGAACATGGCCTAGCTTACCGCAAAGAATCATGGGTAAACTGGGACCCTATTGACCAAACAGTGCTCGCTAACGAGCAAGTTGTTGACGGCAAAGGTTGGCGCACAGGAGCTACGGTTGAAAAGAAAAAACTTAGCCAATGGTTCTTAAAAACCACCGCTTATGCAGATGATTTGTTAAATGAAATCAACAATCTTGAAGGTTGGCCTGATAAAGTTAAAATCATGCAAACCAATTGGATTGGTAAGTCATTTGGTGCTCAAGTTTTCTTCCCTATTAAAGACAAAGAAGAAAAATTAGAAATTTATACAACTCGCCCAGATACTTTGTTTGGCGCTTCTTTCTGCGCTATATCAGCTGGACACCCTATTGCTCTTGAGCTTGCGAAGAACAATCCTGAATTAGCTGAGTTTATCAAAAAATGTGAAAGCTTAGGTACAAGCGAAGTTGCAATTGAGAAAGCAGAAAAGCTTGGCTTTGACACTGGGTTAAAAGCTATTCACCCCTTTGCTGAAGAATTAACCCAGAACTTCCAATCTATGTGGCAAACTTTGTGCTTATGGATTATGGTACAGGCGCTATTTTTGCTTGCCCTGCACACGATCAGCGCGATATGGATTTTGCTCGCAAATACGGATTACCTGTTCGTACAGTGATTGCTCCAAAAGACGTTGATACAAAAGAGTTTATTAACAACCTTGATAATGCTAACGAAGCTTATACAGAATATGGCATGGCTGTTAATTCTGGATTCTTAAATGGCTTGGAAGGCGAAGAAGCTATAGCTAAAGCGATTTCTCGTTTAGAAGAAATTAAATCTGGCACAGGTCAAGTGCAATTCCGTTTGCGTGACTGGGGTATTTCTCGTCAACGTTATTGGGGTTGTCCAATACCAATGATTCACTGTGAACATTGTGGCGTTGTGCCTGTTCCTAAAAAGGATTTGCCTGTTGTCTTGCCAGAAGATGTGACTTTTGACAAAGTTGGCAACCCTCTCGCGTTACACCCAACGTGGAAACACACAACTTGCCCTAAATGTGGTAAACCAGCTGTACGCGAAACAGATACAATGGATACATTCTTTGAATCTTCATGGTATTTTGCAAGATTCTGCTCTCCAAAAACAGAAGACAAGCCTTTTGATAGAGAGTTAGCTGAATATTGGCTACCTGTTGACCAATATATTGGTGGTATTGAGCATGCCTGCTTGCACTTAATATATTCTCGTTTCTTTATGAGAGCTTTAACCGATTGCGGTTATGTAAACATTAAAGAGCCATTTAAAAACCTATTTACTCAAGGCATGGTTTGCCATGAAACCTATAAGAGTGAAGATGGAGAATGGTTGTATCCTACAGATATTTATCGCAACGAAAAAGGTGAAACATTAACTAAAGATGGCAACAACAAAGTTGTAGTTGGCTCAATGGAAAAAATGAGCAAATCAAAATGCAACACCATCGAACCAGATGATATCATTAACTCTTATGGGGCAGACGCAGCAAGGTTATTTGTAGTATCTGACACACCTCCAGATAGAGATTTTGAATGGTCTGAAGCTGGTATTGAAGGTGCTTGGAGATTTATCAATAAGCTTTGGCGCTTAATTGCCACCCCATCTGTTGAATTAGCAGATAAAAACACTCCAAAACCAGAAAATATGGCAAAAGAAGCAGAAGCTGTTTATAGATTAACTCACAAAATTGTGTATGCCGTGACTGAAGAAATTGAAAAATTTCGCTTCAATACAGCTATTGCTAAAATTCGTGAATTGGTAAATGCTCTATCTTCATTAAAAGATTGTAATGGCGCTAGCTATGTATATCGTTATGGCTTAGAAAAGGCTGTTCAACTTATAGCTCCTATTGCGCCTCATATTTCAGAAGAAATCTGGCACATATTAGGCAACGAAGGTCTTATCCTTGATGCCCAATGGCCTCAGTATGATGAAAAACTTTTGAGCGACGACACTGTTACCGTTGCTGTTCAAGTTTTGGGTAAAATGCGCGGAACTATTGAGCTCGCTAAAGATGCTCCTGAAGCAGAAGCAAGAGAAAAAGCTTTGCAATTGCCTACCGTTCTTGCTCAAGTTGGAGAAAAGCCGATTAAGAAGTTTATTTATGTACCTAATAGGATTGTAAACATTGTTGCTTAATCGTAAAACTCTTTCATATATGGCTTTAGCTACAATCTTAACTGCTTGTGGCTTTAGCCCTTTATATGGTGAAAGAACCGTACAAAAAGGTTTTTATCAAGAAAAAGCAAATGCTACAGATAAATTATCTAAAGTTTACATAGCTCCCATAGAAGATCGCATTGGGCAGCTAATGAAAAACAATCTTTTAAACATTATGGCACCTAGAGGCTACTCTAAACCAACTGAATTTAGACTTGAGGTTACAATTATTCCCCCATCTAAATATGAGTTAGCTCTTAGAAAAGACGACACTGCCACACGTGAAACACTCAATTATGTTGCAACTTATAAAATGCTGCGTGATAACGAAGTTGTTATTACAGGCCAAACAGAAACAAAGGTTAGTTACAACATTTTGGCAGAACCATATGCAACAGATGTTTCTATCAACTACGCCGAAAAACGTGCCGCCGAGATTTTATCTAGAGATATAGCCACCAGAATTGGCACTTATTTTTATCAAAAGCCCTAGGAGAGCGTAGTGAAATATTCACAAGCGCAGTTTGAATCTTTTTTACAAAAACCCACCGACAAAATAATTGCGGTTCTTTTTTATGGAACAAATGCAGGGCTTGTTGCTGACAACACCTCTAGATTAATTAAAAAACTTAGTTCTGGGCAGCAAGACCCTTTCGTGTTAGCTGAGATTGATAATGACAAAATAAAAGAATGTCCATCAATCATTGTTGACGAAGCTTCTTCTATAGGTCTTTTTGGGGAGCGCAGGCTTATTAAATACGCTGACGCGGGTAATTCGACCACAAAGCTAATCAAGCCCCTCCTAGAGCTTAAAAACCTATCTTCTTTAACCATATTAAACTCAGATTCATTAAACAAGTCATCATCTCTTCGTTCTTTGTTTGAAGCGGCGGATAACGCCTTTTGCGTAGCGTGTTATGATGACAATGCATCTGACATTCCTCAGATAATTTCTTCTTACCTAACATCTGAAAACAAACAGATTTCACGTGATACTTTAAACTTTCTTGCTCAAAATTTAAGCTCTGACAGATTAGTTAGTAAATCTGAGCTTGAAAAGCTTGTGCTATATGTTGGCGATAAAACAGAAATAGAAATTAATGATGTTATAGCTTGTTGTGGAGACGCCTCTGCCGTGAGCATGGATGAATTAATATATGCCGTTGCCGATGGGAACCTATCAAAAGCTCAAATTTCGTTTGATAAACTCCTTTCCGAGGGCACTAACCCTGTTGGCATAACAAGAGCTTTAATAAATCACTTTCAAAAGCTTTTAAGCATTAAGGCTAAAACAGATGGGGGCATGCCCTTATCTAGCGCGATGAACTCTCTCATTCCAAGATTGTTCTTTGACAAAGAAACTTCTTTTAAAAATCAGGTTTCATTTTGGCAAGATACTTTTTTAGTAAAAGCGCTTAATATTCTTCAACAAGCAGAGATAGATTGTAAAACAACCGATATGCCAGACGTTACTATGTGCAACAGAGCTATTTTGCAGATATCAACAGCAGCTCAAAGTCAGCGCAAAAAACGTAGGTAATTACTAATGTTTTCGCCATTAAAGCAGCTATGTTTAGCTCGATTTTCAGCGAGGTAAAATTTTATCTCTGTATATTTACACAAACATCTCTTTGAAAATCGCCTTTATGTTTCACAAAATCACAGCTCTTATTTACACACCTTAAAATACATCTGTGTTTTATCTATTATGTAAATGAAAATGTTATTAGCTTTAAAAGCCATCTACAAATTAACTTTTATCAATAGGTTTTATCCTGACAAAGATATATAGAGAGATAACGAGCAAACCAGATTTGCGTATTTTAACATGCTCCCATACACACCTCCCCTGCTTAACATGTTTGCGCGCTCCCCTTGTTTGAGAGCAAGCCTCTTGTGCTTAGTTTGCCTGCTTAGCAATGTTTTATATATTGCTCTCTAAAAAACACCTGATAGCCAATATTAACATCATTATTTACAATATCTTATGCTGATACAGACACAAAAAAAGAGCCCATAAAAGGGCCCTTTTTTACACGTAGAGCAGTAAAAGACTATAGTTTATCTTCCTCTGAGGCTTCTTCTTCTAAAACTTCTTCAAGCTCTTCAAAAGCCTCCTCAGATGCCTCTTCAAGCATTTCAAAATCATCAGCCTCTGTCATGACTTCTTCCATAGACAACTCTTCTTCAGGTAATGTTTCGAATTCTTCCTCAGAAAACTCAACTTCTTCATCAAGTGGAATTTCATCTGTTTCTACATCGCCAACAAATTCTTCACTGTCTTGAATATCAGTTAAAGCCTCAGATATTGCCTCAAAATCAGTTGACTCATCTTCTTCAACCAACTCAACTTCTTCTGCTAATTCTTCAAATGGGTCAGCTTCTTCATCTGCTATATCGATTGTTTCATATGCAACATCTTCTGCTCCATCATCGATATTGGTAATCTCTCCATCAATTTGAGGCTCAACATCACTTTCAACTGACAAAAGCTCTGTTTCTTCCCATTCTAAAGCTTCTTCTGACGCAAATTCAGCCTCTTCAACAACCTCTAATTCATCAACTTCAGACAATACTTCTTCTAAATTTTCTTCAATATTATCAACAGCTTCTTCTGTTAACTCTTCGTTAACTACATTTGTAGCTTCAAAATTATCAGTCTCGATTTCAGCATTATTCTCTGCTTCAATGTAGTCTTCAATTGAATACTGATCATTTTCATGAGCTATTTCATCTTGTGCATGAAGTTGTTCTCCTAAAGTCACAATCTCATCTTCACCTTCTGCATCAACTTCATAGGCTAAATTATCGTCGTTCAAATTATTTTCATAATTTTCTTCTTCCTCATAATTTTCAAATTCACTTTCACCCCAAGAATCTTCTGCGTCAGTCATCAAAGATGCACTGTCAACATCATCTTTATCACCCATATCTGGAGCAAGAGCCTTCGCCCATGTATCATCTTCTGAAACAGGGGTTTGTTCCGCAATCGAAACTTCATTTTCTTCAAAAGCGCCGCCCAACCTTTGGAGTATTTTATCTAATTGCCCTAAGCCACTATAGGCAATAATCACTTTACCGCTGTTTTCTTTTGCTTCTATTTGCACTTTCATACCTAAAGAACCAGTTAATTCTTCTTCAAGAGCCATGATATCGGCATCTTTTTCTTTCTTTGTTTTAACAACTGGGTCTTTAATCCCTGCATTAATTTTTTTAACCAAAGCTTCTGTCTGACGAACATTGAGCTCCTTAGCAACTACTTCTGATGCAACCTCAACCGCATTATCACACCCAAGTAATGCACGAGCATGCCCAGCTGAAAGCTTGTCTTTTTGTACAAGCTCTTTAATCTCTGCAGGAAGAGCCAATAAGCGCAATGTATTTGCCACATGACTTCTGCTTTTTCCAACAACCGTTGCCAGTTTTTCTTGAGTGTGCTCAAACTCATCAATTAATCTTTGATAGCCTTCGGCTTCTTCTAGAGCAGACAAGTCTTGTCTTTGTAAGTTTTCTATCAAAGCAACTTCTAACGTTTCAACGTCAGTAAACTCTTTTTCGATTACAGGCACTTCTGCTAAACCAGCTTGTTTAGAAGCTCTCCAGCGTCTTTCACCAGCTATAATCTCATACATACCTTCTTTATCTGCAGATTTGCGAACCAACAATGGCTGAAGAACGCCTTTTTCTTTAATCGACTCAACCAAATCATTAATAGCCTCTTCGCTAAAAACTTGTCTTGGTTGATATGGGCTTGGAAATAGCAAATTAATGTCTAATGTTTTTAATCCACTGCTTATAGTAGCAACGTCACCCGATGTCACTTCTGCACTTCCACCAAGCAACGAACGTCCAAACCTCTACCTAAATTATTTTTCTTTCCATTACTCACGCGGCCAACTCCTTCTCTCTTTTTAATACTTCACCTGCTAAACTAATATATGCTTGTGCTCCTGGGCTTTTCCAGTCATATAGCAAAACTGGTTTGCCATGCGATGGAGCCTCAGAAACCCTAACATTTCTTGGTATAACGGTATTATAAACCTTACTGCCAAAAAATTGTCTTACATCTTCTTCAACCAATTGCGACAGATTATTTCTCTTGTCAAACATGGTTAACAACACACCATGTAGCTCCAAACTAGGGTTAAATACTTTTTTGATTCTTTCTATATTTTGAATCAAATCTGTTACACCCTCAAGCGCTAAAAACTCACATTGCAAAGGAACCATAACTGCATTTGCCGCCACAAGAGCATTAATCGTGAGCAAGTTTAAGCTTGGAGGACAATCTATAATAACATAATCGTAGCGATTAGCACCTGTGTTAAGAGCATTCTTTAGATAGAACTCTCTATTTTCTACATTCACTAGCTCAACTTCTGCCCCAACTAAATTTGGTGAAGCAGGAACAAAAGATAGGTTTGGAACCTTTGTCCATATAATTGCATCTGACAATCTTTTGATACCCATAACAACTTCATAAGAAGTAACAGTATTAGCATATTTATTAATACCCATACTTGTAGATGCGTTACCTTGCGGGTCAAGATCTATCACCAAAACTTTTTTATCGGTCGCAGCCAAAGCTGTTGCCACATTAATAGCGGTAGTCGTTTTACCCACACCACCCTTACGGTTAGCAATCGCAATCACTCTGGTTTTTAACCCATCTCCAGCGATATTTTGCGCTGTAAAATTATCGATACTCATTTAAGCACCTCTTGTTGTTAAACAGTTTTAATATTCCAAATTTTAATAATCTTAGCATCGCTATCTGTTAGCGAATCCACCAACTCATATTCAAAAGCATATTTTTTTCTCGCTTCTTCAATCTCTTCAGTAACGTTTTTGCCTTTATGAAAAACTGCGACTCCGCCATCTTTTAGTAATAGCGTCGCAAAATCCAATAAGCTCAGCAATGACGACAAAGCTCGCGCGGTTACGATATCTGCGCATGCTTTTGGCATTTTTTCTATTCTTTGATTATGAACAACCGCTCCAAGATTGCATTCTCGAGACACCTCTCGTAAAAAAATGCTTTTCTTATTATCGCTCTCTACTAGATTTATTTTGTATCCCTCGGCAGACAAAAACGTCGCCTCAACCAAACCAGGGAAGCCAGCCCCCGAGCCAATGTCGTATATTTCTTTTTTTTCTTCATCTATTTGTTTAATCAAAGGCACAATTTGAACAGAATCTAGCACATGCCTCTTCCATACATCAGCAACAGTGTTTGGACTTATTAAATTAATTTTATCTTGCCACTTCAATAGAATTTTCACATAGTTAGTTAAGGCATCAAATGTTTCACGTGAAACATCACCCCCTACAAAGTCTATTAAATCTTCATGTGTTGCTTTAAACAAATAAAAACCCTCATCTATTACATTAAAAATAATATATGAGTGTTTCACGTGAAACAATATCTTTTTATTTTTTCAACAATCGCTTTAACTGCTATTAATCTTATAGATTAAGAAAAACAATCACTTATAAACATGTGCAAAATATGGATATTTTTTCTAACCAACCCTTTTACACAGAGCAAACAAGAAAACAACTCTTTTTCACAAGCGACGCGGAGGAACAATTCTCCAAAATAGACGCATCCAACTAAACTCTACACGAGCAAAAATTATTTACTCAATGATTTTCAACGTATCGACATCATAATGTAATTTTATTTATTATTGATTAACGTTAAAAACAAAGTGTCATCAATCAATCTAGCAGCTAAAGACGAGAACTTGTAAGAAAGCTCTGCAAACAACACATAAGTTTGCAAAAAACTCTTGGCACCCAAGCTCATGTTACGACTATTTCTTAATATGCGCTAACAATGTTGTTAATGCTGCAGGGGTAATCCCTGGGATGCGCGAAGCAGCACCCAGTGTTGATGGGTTTACCTTCTTTAGCTTAGCGACCATTTCATTAGAAAGTCCGCCGATTTTTGAGTAATCAATATTTAAAGGTATTTTTAACTCTTCGTCCTTTCTAAAGTCCCTAATGTCTTTTTCTTGCTTTTCTATATATCCAGCATATTTGGCTTCCGTCTCTATTCTCTCTATAATAAATGGATCGATGGAAGATAAAGCGGGCCAAATAGAAAATAGTTTTTCTCTGGTTATGTTTGGATATGCAAACATATCATATACAGAGCGATAAACACCGTCTTGTTTCACCTGAACACCATGATCACGAAGCTTACTTGGTGAAATATTGAGACTCTTAGCAAGCCCTCTTGCTTGTTTTATAGCCGATTCTTTTTGCTTATAAAAATCATATCTTTCTTGACCAACACAGCCGATATTATAGCCAATTTCCGTTAGCCTCTCGTCTGCATTATCGGCTCGTAACAACAATCTATATTCTGAGCGAGATGTAAACATACGATAAGGCTCATCAACACCCAGAGTTATAAGATCATCAACCATAACCCCCATATAACCGTCAGCTCTGCTAACAACAAATTCTTTTTTTGAATTCTCAGCTCTAAGGGCCGCATTAACGCCAGCGATTAATCCTTGTGCTCCAGCCTCTTCATAACCAGTTGTTCCATTTATTTGCCCCGCCAAGAACAATCTTTGTGCCTTTTTTAGCTCTAACGTAGCCTTTAGCTCCCTCGGGTCAACATAATCATATTCAATAGCATATGCATATCTCAATATTTCAACATTTTCCAATCCCTTTATAGAGCGAATAAATGCGTCTTGCACATCCTTAGGAACAGAT
>QKFK01000267.1 GCA_003252195.1 Rhodospirillales bacterium | reverse complement strand
GTGTTTAAATTATATGGTGTGCCAATTAGAATTGCATATCGTAAGAATGATAATCCTTATGCAGACAGAAAGAAAAGAAAACAATACTAATTGTTTTGCGCTGATTGCAAATATTATAAGAGCTCCTTTAGTAGGAGCTCTTTTCTTTTAGATTTAATTTACCACCTAGCTAATTAGATAGTGGCATTGCCAAGTAATAATGAGTTGCATAGAGATTATTGGGCTAGTTAATATCTTGCGTATTCGGGTGGATATTAAAATGCCGTACTAGTCTCTAGGGGCTGCTGTTACAAACACATGGGTTAGATAGCGTTTTAGCCAGAACAATGTATCGTCAGATAGCTTCTCTCCAAAATGGATAGTTCTTTCATCTGAGTTTATGCCAATAAAGCGTAAGTTTGTTTTAGGGTTAATATATATTTCAATATCCTCTGCTTTATCGAGGCGTAGAGTTGCTTTCTTTTTCTTTAATAATGGCCATACATAGTAATGACGTAGCTTTTTGCCATTTATTTCAAGGCGGTGTGTCATGATTAAAAGGCTAAAAGGGGTGATAAGAGCTATAACTAAAAAGCTGTTGAATATGGTTGGTGATATAGCAATGCTGACTAAGTCAGAATTTTTAATAGATAACACTAATATCACTACAAATGCTGAAGCCATTAATGCATATATAAAATTGTGGATATCAAAGGTGAAGCCACGTTGTCTAATCAAGGTTCTCATGCGCTTGTGTTTTATAGATAATTGGTTAGGGATAGGCTCTTGAATAGAAAAATCATCAGATATTTTTCCTTCTTGTGCTAGAATTCTGATTGGTTTATCTAAATCTTCAACTGGGCGGATTATATCTCCGTCTGCTGAATTTATTATGGCTGGTTTCTTAAGTTCTCTAGCCATTCTCTCCCAGCGCTCACGAACAGTAGGGTCTTTGTAGGCGATGAATAATGGGATGGTTTTGTTTTCATCCTCATGATTGAGTTCAATGATATGTTGAATTTTAGCAAACATACCCTTGCTGTCTAAAAATGTGCGATAACGCAAACCAATATAATTGTCTAAGCTTTCGCTAAAGCTGAAATGTTGACCAAAAAAATTAATTTTATCTACGGTAACAATTCCATCTTTTATGACGATAGTTTTTTTTCTTCTTAGCATCATAAATTGGATAATAGCTAGCCCAATTCCAATGAATATAAACCAATAACCAAAAACGGAGCTGCTACTAATATTGCTACTGTCAGGGACATTTTCACCTGATATAACAGAAAAAATACTCACAATATTTTGTGATTCGTATGAAACAATGTCATAAATGCCAGATAATCCGACTAACACGCCAAAAAACAAGAATAAAAGAGATTGTAAATACGGCGAACGGTCTGTAAATGACATGTTTTTGCCAATGTTGTCGTTTAACAATAACTTAGAATAGTGGTTTGGTATGACTTGTTCCATGTAAGGCGATTTCCTTAAAGCTTGTTTGTTTATAATATGTATATTATGGCTAGTTAATCTAAAGATAAACTATTTTTTATATATTTTAGTGTATTTTTATAAGCAAAGAGTTGGTTTTTCATTAAAATGTGATACGATGCTAAAAGAAATTGCAGGCGCAGGGAAAGAGAACGGATAAATAATGTCAATATTTGAAACTTACACAGATTTAGGTTCGGTATTAGTCGGCCTTTTTACTATGATGTTGGCGTTTTTTTACTTTAAAAAACAAGACGATGCCCCACGTGGTGGTGGTAGTGTTTGTACTGCGTGCTTTGCTTTAATATTAGCTAAACTTACCCTTCCTTTGCAAACATTTGTCTCTAGTGAAAGAATTGATATTCCTATATTCTTAGAGCTTATGATGACATGGGTGGCTATGTCATATTTTGTTTGCGCAGGGCTTAAGCTTTCAGGTAAAAAAGCTCCAAATATATTGCCAATAATATTAGTTTTAGTGGGTCTAGTGATAAATGGGCAAATGGTGTTTGGGCTTAGAGATGGCGATATGGTTTTAAAGGCTCGCTTGATATATCCTGCAATCGGCTTTTTATCTTTAGGTATTAGTTTGTTTACACGTAAACAATATAGATACGCTTCTGGTTTTAATCTTTTGTCATGGGTGGCTGCTTTATTAGGGGCATATTATTTGTTGCAACTTTTGCCATTCGAGGCGTTTTTAGCTGGCTTATCGCTGTTTCCGACATTGTGTTATTTGCTAATGGCAATTGCAGCTATGCTTATGGTTAATAATTTGCTAGGGCAATTAGCCCAAAAATATGAGGCAGAAGCAACTGATAGTAAAAATAGGTTAAAGCTTATTATTCAGTCATCACCATTTCCTATTACTATTTCTCGCTTAAAAGATGATCATCTTATGATGCTTAATAATAAAGCTGGAGAATTGTTCGGTTTAGATGCTTCAAATCCTGGAAATCACCGCACAGTAGACTTCTTTGCGGATAAAACTAACAGACAAGAGCTGTTGGCTAGATTGGAAAAAAACAAGGTTGTGGAAGATTTTGAAGTTTTGGTTAAAAAACCAATGGGCGAACCTTTCTGGCTTTTGTTATCCGCTCGTGTGATTGACTATGATTATGATATTGCTATTTATTGTGCATTCCAAGATATCACAGGGCGCAAACAGCGTGAACAAGAATTGTTTAGCAAGGCGACTACAGATCCGCTTACTGGCGCATATAACCGTCGTCAGTTTGAAGAGCTTGCATTAAAAGAGGTTCAACGCTCTAAACGCTATGGAAATAAATTCTGTATGCTTATGATTGATGCTGACCATTTTAAAAAGGTTAATGATACATACGGCCACGCTAGTGGTGATGAGGTGTTAAAAGCATTGTCAAAATGTTGTTTCGATACGGTGAGGGAGTCAGATATTGTATCGCGTTTTGGTGGTGAAGAGTTTGTGGTTCTTTTATCTGAGGTAACTTTAGAAAACGCATTTTTAGTTTCTGAAAGATTACGTGTTGCGATAAGCAAGCTAAATGTTATTGGTGAACATGGTGAAGAAATCAAATTTACAGTAAGTATGGGTTTGGTCGAATCATCTTCAAAAGTTTCTGACCCTACAACATTGATTAAAATGGCTGATGAGGCTTTGTATAAAGCTAAAGAGGGCGGAAGAAATAGAGTTATAGTATATCCACGTACTGAAGGCGAGTTTAATCCAGATAATTTCGTTTCTGCATCTGTAGCTGCTGAGAGAGCCGCAAGCGCCAGCAATGAAGCAAGAGCTGAAGCTATAGAAATGGGTGCTAAAGATGAATCTCATGCACCAGAGGAAGAACAAGAAGAATATATCTTTGTTGAAGGTGATGATGAAATAAAAGAATTTGAGACTTCATATACCGAGCCTCCATTGGATAGAAAAGATGGGATTGTTGTCGGAACAAAGAGTATTGATGAGCTAGCTGATGAAACTGATGTAACAAAAGGTTTTGTTGATAGATTAGAAGAAGATGATAGCGGAACACCTCCAACCCCTGCATTTACTAGATGGGGAGATGATGATACGGCAGAGACCTCTCTAAGCATTGATTCTATGGCAGATGGTGGAATTATTTTAAGTGCCGATGATGATTATGCTGAATATGATGAAAAAGATAATTCTCAAGATGACTATGAAGATGCTGAAGCCATGGCATATGCAGAGGAAGAGCCACTTAGGATGTCTAATGAAGAAGTAACATCATATAGTGAGCCAGTTGTTTCTTCTGCAACAGCAGTTCCTGTTAAAAAAATAATAAAGAAGAAGATAATCAAAAAGGTTGTAAAAAAGGTTGTCGCTTCACCAGCCCCAGAGGTTAGCTCTACAGTTAATAGTGATGGTGTGGTTACAAAAAAAGTAATCAAAAAAGTGATTAAAAGACCTGTAGGCTAATATCATGAGCATAATCGAAGAAAAGCACGAATTTGTTTTTTCGTCATATAATTATGATGAAAAAAAGGCAGAACTATCTCTTAAATATTTAGTTGATGATA
This sequence comes from Rhodospirillales bacterium, assembly GCA_003252195.1. Lineage (GTDB taxonomy): Bacteria > Pseudomonadota > Alphaproteobacteria > QKFK01 > SZUA-500 > SZUA-500. The sequence continues at coordinate 1,720 of QKFK01000267.1, read as the reverse complement.
GCTTGGAGTTTGTTGAGACTATAACTTTTGTTGGAGCGATAACAGAGTTAACAGATGTTCAAAAAAAAGCTCTTGATAAATGTTTTAGATATTTGCATATCGCGGCTGGAGTTAGTTATTACAAAGCATTTGTTGCCGATACAATCAAGTTAAATACGTTCGATTTAAGCAAAGATGAAGCAGAGTTTTTTAATGACTTCTACCTTAAGGGTTTGGGTGAATTTAGCTGGCGTAATAATATTAACTTACATGGTAGAGTTAATTTTCCATATTCATTAGATGTTCATGACAATATTGCGGTAGAGATTGATTTGGCTAATCAAACCGTAGTACCAATTGGCGGCGGAAAAGATTCTGTGGTAACACTTGAAACTTTGCGCGATGCAGGTGTGAAAGTTACACCAATTGCTTTGGGTAGGCCAAAGGCTATAGCAGATTGTATGAGAGTATCTGGTTTGCCATCAATTGAGATTAAAAGGCAGATATCTCCATTGTTATTAGAACTTAATGCTCAAGGGAAGGTTCTAAATGGGCATATTCCTGTTACTGGTGTTATTGCTTTTATATTGGCCTGTGGTGCTGTCTTGTATGGATATAATCGAGTGGCAATGTCAAACGAGCGTTCGGCTAATGTCGGTAATATAATCAGACATGATGGTTTTGAAGTTAACCATCAATGGAGCAAATCTTTTGAGTTTGAAAAAAATATAAACAGCTTCTTTAAACATAAGCTTTTACAAGGCTTTGAATATTTCTCATTTTTACGCCCATTGTCAGAATTAGGAATAACCTCTCGTTTTGCTAAGCTTGAAAAATATCATGATGTTTTTACAAGTTGCAATCGTGCTTTCAGAATTATAGAGGCTAACCGCATAGAGCATTGGTGTGGAGAATGTGATAAATGCCGCTTTGTATTTTTGGCATTAGCTCCTTTTATGAATAAAGAAAAGTTAGTTGATATTTTTGGGTATAATTTACTAAATAGCGAAGACAATCTTGTTGGCTATGAGGAGCTGTTGGAATTATCGGCACACAAGCCTTTTGAATGTGTGGGTGAGGTTGAAGAATGCGTGGTGGCACTTTCTATGCTCAATGCTAGTTCAGAATGGAAAGATGATTTGCTAGTTAAAGCTCTTTATCCAAGAGCGTTAGAAAAATATGGCGATAAAATTATTGAGTGGAAAGAAAAGGTGTTTTCGCTTAATGAGGATAATTTAATACCGCAGGATTTGAGAGGTATCTTATGTTAATTAAAGATTTTGCAGGAAAAAAGACGGCTGTTTGGGGATTGGGCAGAGAAGGTAAGGCTGTTTTACGTAAATTGCGTGAGAATGATGTAACAGATGTTATAACCATTATTACCGATGTGGAGCTTCTTCCCGAAGAAAAAGAAGCTTTGTCACATTTGCAACCTCTTGAGTTCGTGTTTGGTGAAAATATTTTGTCTGCTATAAAAGAAACTGAAATCATTGTTAAAGCACCAGGGGTAAGCTTATATAGAGAAGAGATTGTTGAAGCCAAAAATCTTGGTAAAAAAGTTACATCTAGTAGTAATATCTGGTTTGCAGAATGTCGCAAGAACAGCCCAAATACTAAAATAATTGGTATTACAGGAACTAAGGGCAAAAGCACCACGACTAGTTTAATCGCATATTTATTAAGAGTTTTGGGTAAAAACACGGCTGTTGGGGGCAATATAGGCGTGCCCCTTATAGAATTT
>QKFK01000081.1 GCA_003252195.1 Rhodospirillales bacterium | reverse complement strand
GCAATTTTGCCTCCCTTTTTTTATTGTTAGAGCATGTGTTTTATGCTAATAAACATTAGGCAGGTCAAAACTGGGGAGAGTAAAATGACAGATGTTTCTGTAAAGGCAATAGCCGCTTTTGGCAAAAAAGATGAAATACATTTAGAGTATAATCAAAAGCTATTAACTGCTATTGATGAAAAAATTAACAAAGGTTCAAGCTATAATGAGGCTGTTTTATCAAGCGTAAAATTTGATAAAAAAGATTTGGCTACGCAACGCCAAGGGGTGGAATATTATATTCTTTTATCTCATGCCCAAGATATGAAGAAACATGCATCGGCTATCAGTGCAACAGCTAGCGAAGCTAAGCTTGTGGCGAGTAAGGATTTTAGAAATAATTTGGCTGTAACCGTAAGATCTCTGTCTGCAAAAATTAAAGCAAAAGAAATTAATAAAAAAATGATGGATAAAAGAGGGCGGTGAACGCAACTTCTTTTAAGTATAAAAGGTAATCACAGATTATAGAATATACGAAAGGCTAACAATGTTAGCCTTTTTTTGACTCCTAATAATAAAATGTATCATGGACGAAAATTGTTAGTTGTTTGGTATTTTGTTAAATATGCGCTATTCTTTGGTGTTATCTAAGTATTTGAAATATCGTAATAATAATGTAGATTTATGCACGCGTAAAAAATATTTAAATTTGCTGTTGACAAAAAAAATGAAAGGAGTAGTTTGCACTTCATTAATTATTTTGGCAGGACAAAAAGAGTGTAAAAAAATGTTGTCAGATAGTAGTGCTAGCGAACTAAGTAAGCTAGAAAAAAAGAAACTTTATTTGGGTTATGATAAGAGTTTACTTAAAAATATAATGGGCTATGAAAGAGAAGGATATAGTCTTCCTTATGCGATAGCTAAGGCCCATGAATTAACCCAAGAACAATATTTCTCAGATGTATCAAAAGCAAGAACCCCTGAATATAAGGCGGTAAAAAATCACGCAAGATTAATTGAGGAATTCTCATTAGATTACGCTATCAGTAATATTGGTACTGAGGTGCTTTTGCCACGTGCAGAATTCAAAAATGAGTTAAAGGGAAAAATTGTTAAAACTAACCACGAGATAAGTTTAATTGAGGTTATGGAGAGCTACTCAAATATATCAGATAATATGGATAAACATGAGTTAGCAAAAGAAGCAATATTAAAAGCAAAACTCCAAAAAACCAGCAGAAGATAGATGAGCCAATAGGCTCTTTTTTTTATGGGTAATGAGGGAATAAAATGAATAATAATAAATTTATAAAAAAATGCCGTTCAGTAGGTATGGGTGTAGTTGCAACAAGTGTTTTGACCACAGCTTGTTTTTTTAACTCAGGAAATAAAAAGCAAGCTGAACAAGAAGGAATGCTAAATTTTGACAAAAATTTGGTAACTAAAATAGATTCTATGGAAAAGGCGGGTTTGCCAGAAGATAGAGCTGTTGAAAAGTCATTGGTTTTATCGTGGAATAACTTTGCGAAAGATTTGCCTGAAAGCCCTGTGTTATGGAGCTCAGAGCAAAAGCATATGGCGAAACATATATGTGATTTGGTAGAAAAATCACGTGAAGAAAAGATAGATAACGAGCTTGTGTTGGCACATTCATGTGTAAATGGAGCCAAAAGAGTAAGTGAAGAAAGGGTTGTTCATTATATTTATAACCCAAATTTTAAGAATGAGTTGAGAAAAAATATTGGGCTTGAAGAAAAGCAATTAGATCAAATAAAATTGCTCTCACAAAAGAAAAATAATGCAAGATAAAAACATTTGTAGACAAAATGACAAAAAACTAGTACTATTCTAAACAAGATAAGAAATTAATGCCGATGTTACGGCTAGAATGATGAGGTTTGATATGTCAGATATGAGTGAATTCTTTGCTGCTGGTGGTGTTAACATGCTTCCTTCTGGTGAAAAATCATCAGGAGAGCCAAAGAACAACTGGAAAAAGGCTCTTAAAGATCGTTTGGATAGTGTTTGGGGAAATGTTAAAGACGCTCTTGGTGTTGGACAAGAAGCTATTGAAGCTAAAAAAGCGGCTCTTTCTCCTATCGAAAAAAGAAATGCTGAGCTTAGCTATGACATGTATCTTTATGATAATATAATTAATTTTGAGCGTGATGGCATGTGCACCGCTGAGGCAATTGGCGAAGCTCATAAAAAGACCTTGAAATCTTTCAAAGACAAAATGCCAAAAGAAAAGGGTGGTAAGGACTATCTTGTTATTGAGCATGCCGAGAAAAGATTAGCAGAATCAAGTAAGATTGAATCTTTTGCGTTTGTTTCTGGCGGTTATCCAAGCTCAGTTGCGTATAGAATTTATAAACCAGAATTTAAAGATATGCTAAAGAAAGAAAATGATGCGCGTGATTATACGACTAAGGATAGGCTGGCGCAAATGATGGGAAATGGGGGCAGATAATTCTGCCTCTTTTTTTATAACTTAACTAAAGGTAATAAAGAAATGTCTAAATTAAGTAGCTTTGTTGAAAAAGGTGTAACCGCTTTGCCGAGTGGCAAGAATGCTGGTGGACTTAAAAATAATTGGAAAAAGATTATGCAACAGGCAGGTTCTGCTATTGCTGATTTCAAAGATGCATTAGGTTTAGGTGTGAGCAAGGAAGAAAAAGCTAAAATGATAGCTTCTGTTCCAAAAGACTTTAAGTTAATGATAGAACTTGATTATGACAAAAAATTACATAGCAACATTGAGATGTTAGAAAAATCTGGCCAAAATCCTAGAATGGCAGTGTGCTATGCTCATAAAAAGACACTTGGTTTTTATAAATCAAGCATGAAAAAAGATAAAAGCGCGGCAGATTATTTGTTGATGGCGCATGCTCAAGATAAAGTTAATGAATCAAGAGAGGTGGCTGTAACTGAGGGGCTTGGTTATGGTGCAGGAGATTTTACTTTTTGTTACTTGTACAAAAGTGATTTTAAGGATTCTCTTAAAAAATCTATTGATGCTCGTGATGTTACGCCTCAAACAAGAATGGCAGCACAGCTAAAATCAAAAGACAGATAAAGTTCAAATATTCACTAAATTTAGGTGTTAGTAATTAATCTTTTGTGAATGGCGAAAATTAAAAAAAGTGATATAATCTCGCCATCAAAAAACTTTAAGGAAAATATATAATGAGCGAAAAGAAACTCCCCGAAGTATGTGTTATTCCTGTTGGTGGTAAAAGCACAAGGAATTTGCCTGCAACCAAGGCTCTGCATAAAGGGCTGCTTACACTGGGTGGAAAGCCAATTATTCAATATGCAATAGATCAAGCTAAAAGCATTGGTGTTAAGGAAGTTGTTTTTGTTCATGGTGATGAACTTACAAAAGAGCTATTTACCAAACATTTTTCAAAAGACGTTGAATTAGAGAAGAAATTAGAGTCTGACGGTAAGTTTGATTTGCTTCAATCTGTTAGAGATATTGCTCCAGATGGAATGAAAATTAGCTTTGCTAAACAAGAAAAACCACTTGGCTTAGGGCATGCTATTTTACAAGCTAAAGATATTGTGGGTGATAGAAACTTTGTGGTTTTATTGCCAGATGATATTTTTGTTTCTAAAACTAATACAAGTGTTTTAGGACAGTTGGCAGAAACATATAAAAAGAATGGTGGTTCCGTTCAAGCTATTGGCGAATTTTATGATGATGAAATTAGACGTTATGCATCTTTAATTAACCCAGTTAGAGAAGGAAACTCAGTTAAAGCGAGTGGTCTTTTAGAAAAACCAAAGGCAGACGTGCCATCTCCTTATGGTGCGCTTGGTATGTATATTCTTGACAATAAAGTTATGCAAGAATTGCCAAATGTTAAAGCAGGGTCTGGTGGAGAAATTCAACTTACAGATGCTATTGATGCTGCAACAAGAAAAGGCATGACATATTCTGGTCACCTATATGAAGGTGTTCGTCTTGATTGTGGAACTAGAGAAGATTTGGAAAAAGCAAATATTTATATAAATATTATGACAAATCCAAAGCTTGCTGATTATGCCAAATCTGTTTTGGCTGAAAAGGAAGCTGAAGCAAAAAAGCAACGACTTGAGGCTATTAAAAATCAATATCATGAGAATAAAAAAGCCTCAAATCAAAATAAAAATGCTCTATTATTAAAAAAGAAAAGCAACGGCGGTAGATAGTTTTTGTATAGGTGATTATATGAGTAAGATTTCAGACTTTTTTCAAAAGAACCCAGTGGTAACGTTCATCTCAGGAAGAATGGCTGAACGTAGGACTGAGAAATTTATCGCTCAAGGCTTTGGGCGTGCGATATTGTCACAGCCACCAGTGTTTCTTTCTGATAAAGAGGTGGAAGCTATAAAAGCAAGCGTGCCTAAGGCAAAGTCAGATGCTATTAAACTTTCATTTAATCGTGATTTATATGATTCTATAGTTGCAAACGAAAAAGAAGGTGCTAGCACAGAACAGGCAATAGAAAGTGCTTACTCATCTGTTAAAAAAACTTATGAAGATTCTATGCCAAAATTCTTCGAGCCTAAATCTGCCGAAGATTATGTGCTTGCTAGCCATATTGATGATACTTTTGAAAAAGCAACTAATGTGAGTTATCGTCAAGAATATAGCTATACAACAAAGATTGACGTGCCAACTTACACATATCGCCCAGAGTTTAAAAAAGAGCTTAAGGCGGAAATTGATAGTGTGGAGCAAAATGCATTGCTTCAGCAAAATGTTATGCATAGCTCAAGAAAAAGTAGGTAACTTTTTATCTAATCCACGTAAAAGGGCTACTTTAGTAGCCCTTTTGTTTGTTTTTGATTGTGTGTGGATAATGTTATGTATGTATATGATTTTACTTGTTAAATTTAAAGCTTTTTAGCAGATGTGGCTTAAATATTTGTTAGATATAAATTGAATTTCACATATCTATAGACAAAATGGACTAAACATACTATTATTGCAAATGTAGTTTACGCAATAATGAGGTTTTATCATGTCAAAGTTATCAGATTTCTTATCCAAAGGCGATATCGAGGCAAAAGTATCTGGCGCGAATGCTTCACAAGGTAGAGATAACGCACCTAAGCATAATTATAGCAATATAACAAAAAAAGTAATATTGATGGCAACATTAGGCGGTGCATTAACAGCATGTGGTCCTAGCCGTGAAGAAATTGATGCTAAAATTGCTGAAGTGCCTCAAGCAAAGAGAGATAGTATTGAGCTAGCATATGATAGAGCTTTGTATAATAATATTGATTCTATAGAGGGCTCTGGTAAGAAACTTGATTATGCTGTTGATAAAGGAGCTCTTGTTACTTGGGATCAAACAAGAGATGATATGCCTAAAAAGAAAAAAGAATGGTCTGGTGAAGATTTTATAAAAGATGATTTGTCAAGCAAGCGTAGATATGAGTCCCGTGAGACGTACACAACTACAACGCTTCAACCTAGGATTGTTTCTATGGGAAAAACGACAACAACGGTAATGACGCCAGTAACGACCACACATTATAGGTATCTCCCTGAATTCAAACAACAATTAGCTGATTCTATTAAGGCTAAACAAAACAAGATAATGGTTCAACAAAAAGCTATGCAGAACAAAATGCAAAATAGATAGTTGTTTGTTATCAAAGAAAGAGCGGTTTTTACCGCTCTTTTTTGTTTTTGCTATATTGATGCAAACAAGCTATTATTCTCGTGATTATAAAAATAGCAAAGCAAGATATATGTATAGTAGCGATAAAGTTGTTAAAGACACAGATAG
>QKFK01000196.1 GCA_003252195.1 Rhodospirillales bacterium | reverse complement strand
ATTAAAAAAATTGGGGCTTTACCAGAAAAAGTTTCAAAAGCAAAGCAACAAAAAGAAATCAAAACAGAAGAAATTGAAGCAAGCAAAAAAATTGCCAAAGACGAAGGCTACAAAGATGGCTACAACAAAGCTATAGAAGAAATGACTGTAGCTCAAAATGGCTTAACTACCGTAATTGGCGGTATTGTTGCAACTCTAGCAGATGATTACAAGCTTGGAGAAAAAGCAATCGCACAAGCAAATAGCTTTATCTCTGGCGACCCTATTGTTAACATTCTTTCTTTAGAAAATGCAAAAATTATAGATGATGTTACAGCTATTAGTGACAACGCTAAAAAGCTAACATCTGTGCCAGAAACCGCGATTATTGGTTATAAAAACCTAATTGAAATTGCTCTTAAGAATAAAGACTTCAACGAAGCTCTTAAATACACATTAAAGGCATATGAAATTAGAGATGATTTGCCATGGGTTGGCAAATATGCGTTTGACTTGCACGCGACATTGGGCATGGGTAAAGAAGCTTTAGAGCTTCTAGAAGAAGGATATCAAAAGAAGATAGTTAAAGAAGATGCTTATAAGCGCATGAAGGCAACTTTACTATATTATATGGCAGAAGAATCTCTTCGTGATGGCGATGAAAAAGCTGCCATACGTTACCTCACTCAAAGCACGGATTTATATCCATATATCCCAGCGCCTGCAATTAAATTAGCTGAATATTACAATGCTAAAGGTGAAGCCAGAAAATCTGTTGGTATATTATCAAACATCTGGCGCACACGTCCATTGCCAGAAATTGTTGGTGCTTACTTATCTCTTTGGAAAGATGATAACAAATATGTTTCTATTCAAAGGATGGAACAACTTGCTATGTCTAACAGCGGTCACCCAATGAACCACCTTGAAATTGCACAGATGGCAATTGACGCTGAAGTTTGGGGGCAAGCCCGTAAAGAGCTAGATCTGTTCCATGCTAAAAACCGCCCAACTAAAAAATCTGCTAAATTAATGGCTGATTTTGAAGCAGGTGGTAACAGTAACAATGCAGAAGCTAACAAATGGCTCAAAATTTCTGAAACTGCTAACCAAGATCCACGTTGGGTATGTTCAAAATGTGGCGCTCAACCTGCCGAATGGCAACCTAAGTGTGATTCTTGTGGGGCATTTGCTTCATTTGACTTCTTAACCCCTGGCCATACACTTGAAGAAGAATTGGCAATTGAGGAATCAATCAAAGAAGCTGCTAGAAGCAAGACTAAATCATAAAAATGCCTTATGTAATAAAAGCGCTGAATTATCGGCGCTTTTTTTATGCTTCGAGCGCAACACCTCCTCTAGTAATCTCGTATATATAGACAACCCTGCCTAGACAAGAGCTCACAAAGCTAATGGGCTGGCGAACATATGTTCGTAACAGTTAATACCACCAGCGTAAGTTGGTGGAAGCTTATTTGTTCTTTTATAATTCTTCAATCATTTGATGTAAAAACAATTACCTATCACACATTTATTGCGCAGGTCAAAAAACTCCATTAATGCTAATAAGACAGGCTTGTAAAAGCTTAGCAATATGAAATTACCACTCAGTCACAGATAATAAATATTTTATATAAATTATTTTCCGAGCTCTGTTGCTCTGGCCGATGCTTTGGCTATGGTTTTATACATCACCTCAGCTAAACCATCATCCGCCATTAAAACAGATAACCCCGCCTCAGTTGTACCATTAGGCGTTGCCACCATCTTGCGTAATTCTGAAGCAGACTTATCAGAATTTTTTAAAAAATCTCCAGCGCCATAAATTGTATTAAGAGCTAACTCATATGCAGTATTTGCATCTAGCCCAAGTTTTGCTCCAGCCTCTGCCATTGCCTCAACCATATAAAACACATATGCGGGTCCAGAACCAGACAACCCTGTTACGATATCGATATCGGCCTCTTTTTGCACTTCTATCGCCACACCAACACCTGACATTAAGCTCTCACAAAAAGATTTGTCATCATTCCCAACTTCTGAGCTACAACAAAATGCACTAGCACTTTTTTTCACCAACGCAGGAAGGTTTGGCATAATTCTAATTACCTTAGAATCTGCACCTAATATATCTTTATAAAAGTCTATTTTTTTGCCTGCGATAATACTCATAAACAAGCTTGTACCAGCAAATTGTTTATATTGCTCACAAACATCTTTAGCAAATTGAGGGCGCACCGCAAAAACAATAACAGATGGAACAAAAACCCCAATATCACCAATATTAGAAATAACCTTAACTCCTAAAGGAGCAATCTTTTCTGCATGATGTTCAGAAGGCTCTACCACACAAATTTTTGTAGGCTCAAAACCATTCTCTAGCCACCCTTGCATAAGTGCGCTGCCCATTTCACCGCAACCCACCAATAAAATATTTCTATTATTTAACATGCTTGACCTATAGTATCCATCATAACTAAATTGATGGCATCAACGGGCTTTTTACCGCCCCACATAACATATTGAAACGCTGGATAAAAACGCTGACACTCATCAACAGCGATTTTAATAATTTCCATAATTCTTTCTGGCACCATTCTTTCTGCATTATCAAGCATAATAGAATGACGGAACACAGGCATTGAATCTTCTGTCCATAAAGAAAAGTGACCAAGCCAAATGCGCTCATTTGCAAGCGCTAGTAATTCATATATTTTTGATTTTTCGCTATCGCCAATTTTCATATCCATAATACATGAAACATGTAGCGAATTAATTCTTTCAGACCAAGCAAAGAACAAAGCAAAGTTACACCATTTACCTGGCACCTCAACAAGTATCTCGCCATCGGCACGACGTTCATATCCCCACGCATGAGAAATAATCAAATCTTCTATAACATCTATCGGACAAGAATTTGTCCTGTTATCTGCCCATATGCCAGAGTTAAAACGCATCAAAAACACCATAAATTCAATAAAATCAATGAGAAAGAGCGTTTTAACAACAAAGCTCCCCCTCACCATACTCATGAATTATAGAGTGCCAAAAGCGGATTCTTGGCGCAATATGTTCGGCAAATTTTTATTTTTCTGTGGATAATTAAACACGAGTCGAGCAATTAAAACCAACGAGTCGCCTAAAACTGCCGTTTTTACTTCTTTTCTAACTCGGCAATTTTTGCCTTCAAAGCATCAACCTCAGATTTTAACGCATCTAAATCTGTTTTTTTAACAAGCTCCATCTCTTCAACCATTTTCTCAATCTTTGCTTTTATCACAACTTCAGCATCAGATTTTAATCCTGCCAATCCTGTTTTTGCAGTATTTGCAAGGCTTGAAAGATTTTTCATAAAGTTATTATCGTTTTCCATTTCCACATTCTCCTCAAATTAAACAAAGCAATCGTTGCGATTTTATCCTTTTTACGCTTAATATAATAGCATCTATCAGTTTTTATTAAACATTTTTATGAGGTTTTCATGATTGTTATCACTGGCGGAGCAGGTTTTATAGGCTCTAACCTAATCGCAGGATTAGAAAAAAAAGGATATAAAGATATCGTAATCATAGATAGCCTTAACCAAGAAAACAAATGGCGAAACATTTCTAAAAGATTCATTTCAGAAATTATCCGCCCAGAAGATACTTTTGAGTTTTTAGATAATTGTGAAGAAAAAATAGAAGCTATAATTCATCTTGGCTCACTTAATTCTTATGTTGAAGCCACAGCAGATGAAATTATCAACACAAATTTTGGTTTATCTTTAGACTTGTGGGATTGGTGCGTTGAAAACAAGGTGCGATTTATATACGCATCTTCTGCTTCTACATATGGCAATGGAGAAAACGGCTTTAATGATGTGTTTACAAGTGATGCTCTGGCAAAATTATCTCCGCAAAACCCATATGCTTGGAGCAAACATTTATTTGACCGCAAAGTCTGCTCTATAATAGAAGAAGGAAAGCACATTCCTCCTCAATATGTGGGCCTCAAGCTATTTGATGTATATGGACCTAATGAATATCACAAAGGAAAGCACAAAAGCATTGTATCGCAAGTATTTCCTTTTGCTAAAGAGGACAAATATTTTTCATTGTTTTGCTCGCACAACCCACAATATGAAAATGGCAAACAAGCTCATGACTTTATATGGATAGAAGACGTGGTAGATGTGTTTATCTGGTTGTTAGAGAATAAAAAAGTAAACGGACTATTCAACCTTGGAAGTGGCGAACCTCGTAATTTTTATGATCTTGCATCTAATGTATACAAAGCCCTTGGCAAAGAACCTAAGATTGACTTTGTTGACATGCCAGAAAATTTACGCGCTAACTATCAATATTTTTCTAAAGCAAACATTGAAAAATTGCGCCAAGCAGGTTATAGCAAACCCATGACATCAATCGAACACGGAATTTATAAATATGTAACCGAGTTCTTAAATAACAAAGATATTTACCAATAAAAGAGTTTAATAAAATGCCTTTTCCAGATATTGACCCAATAATTTTTAGCATCGGCCCACTTTCTATCCGTTGGTATTCTATGGCCTATTTAGTAGGGATTTTATGGGGTGCTCACATTGTAAAAAAACGTGGAAAAAGTTTCTTAAACATCGATGAAAAGATATCAGATGATTATATTATCTGGGCAACGCTAGGCATCATTTTAGGCGGAAGAATCGGTTATGTTTTATTTTATAATTTTGAATATTACATAGTAAACCCATCGCAAATTCTGGCAGTATGGCATGGCGGAATGTCTTTCCATGGTGGCCTATGTGGGTTAATAATCGCCACATTCATCTATCTTCGTAAGCATAAGATAGCATTTTTCCCATTTGCAGATATATTATGCACAGTTGGTCCATTAGGTTTGTTTTTTGGACGTTGTGCAAACTTTATAAATGGAGAATTGTTTGGCAGAGTAGCGCCAGATTTATCATGGGGGATTATCTTCCCTACTGGAGGACCTCTTCCTCGCCACCCTAGCCAAATATATGAAGCTCTATTAGAAGGCGCGTTATTATTTATTATAACCAACATTGCTTGGGCAAAAATGAAAAACAAAACAGGATTTACATCTGGAGTGTTTTTATGTGGCTATAGTTTTTGTCGTATGTTTGTAGAACAATTCAGAGAACCAGATGTCCAAGTTGGTTTTGTTTTCTCACACATAACCATGGGACAAATCCTCTCAACACCTATGCTAATTATTGGCATTATTCTAGTTGCAAATTCATTAAGACTAAAGCATGCAAATTCATAATATAATTAAAGAACACGGTTATATATCTGTTCATGATTTTATAAAAATTGCCAACGAAGAATATTATGCTTCAAACCCTGTGTTTGGCAAAGATGGCGACTTCATTACAGCGCCAGAGATTAGTCAAATTTTTGGTGAATTAATCGGTTTATGGGGAATCTCTGAAATAGAGCAACTTAAAGGCAACGCTCAGGCTATCGCGCTAATTGAGCTTGGCGCAGGCAGAGGCACTTTAATGTCAGACGCATTACGCATTATCCGCCAGTTCCCAAGTATATATAACAAGATTGAAGTTCATATTATCGAAAATTCTGAGCAATTAATCTCTCTACAAAAAAATGCTTTAGATGGACACAATTGCCACTGGCACAAAGACATTAACAACTTGCCAGAAATGCCATCTATCTTTATAGCAAATGAATTTTTTGATGCTTTGCCAATTGAGCAACTTGTTTATAAAAACAACGAATGGAAACAACGCATAATAACATCTAAAGAAAATGAGTTGTCATTCAACCTTGGAGATACCGCTTGCCAAAATCTACTTG
>QKFK01000035.1 GCA_003252195.1 Rhodospirillales bacterium | reverse complement strand
CATAACAATACGCACGGCATATTCAACCGAGAATACAATCACAATGAACATCTCTAGTTGATCAAGCTCTTTGTAGTACTTGTAGTAAATTGCTCCAATAGAACCCATCATATTTGCAATAACGTCTACTATTACTAAAAAGATTAAAATTGCATGGATAAGATTAGGGTAATAGCGGGTTAATTTTAAAAAGCGTAAAGCATTACTTGAGTTAACATAAATAGGTGCTAAAGCCGCAGTAAAGGGCAGTATAAAACTAATTAATACGCCTAAATCAATTACCATATTATGCGAGGTTGCATAATTTATTCTGCCGATAAGGCTTCGTTGGAAACGTTCTTCTTCAGATTCTACGCATGACCATAGGCGTAAAAAATATTCAACAAAGAAAATAAGCCCAGAAAACAGATTGAAAATATATAGGGGCTTTTTGTATGTTGCATCAATAAGCCCAAAGGATAGCAGGCTCATAAAAAATGAATTTAGGATAATAATTGCAACTAAAAATGAGGCCACATATTTACCATATGCATTTCCTCGTTGCATTATCTTCCAAATGGCTTTGCGGTTGGCCTTGCTTAATAAATTCATTTAGAACACACTTGTCTTTTGGTTAAGAATCTTTTCATTTAACCTAACTCTATAACAAAAAATCAAATAAATGATTAATTTTTAGTGCGCAACAGCCCAGTTTGCTCCCGCATCAGCTTCTACGGTTAATGGAGTGGATAGCTTAACCGCCTCTTCCATAGATTGCTTGATTAATGTTCGGGTTGCTTCTGCGTCTTTTTCTGATGCCTCTACGACTAGCTCATCATGCACTTGCAATAGCATTTTTGCATCTAACCCAGATTCTTTTAAGGCTTTATGAGTTTTTATCATGGCTATTTTCATAATGTCAGCAGCTCCGCCTTGAATAGGAGCATTAATGGCAGCTCTTTCTGCGTTTGAAGCAACCATGCGATTTTTATCATTGATTCCGCTTATGAAACATTTTCTGCCAAATGGTGTTGTGATAAATCCAAAGGTTTTGGCTTCTTCAATTGTTTTACTCATATAGTCTTTAATCTCAGGGAATTTGGCAAAATATTTATTAATATATTCAGCAGCATCGCTTCTTGAAACATCAATTTGCTTTGCTAGCCCAAATGCTGAAATACCATAAATTATTCCAAAGTTAATAGCCTTTGCTTGTCTGCGAACCATTGGGTCCATTCCTTCAATCGGCACGCCAAATACTTGAGATGCAGTGGAGGCGTGAATATCAATATCTTGGGCAAAAGCTTCTTTTAACCCCTCTACACCAGCAACATCAGCCATAAGTCTGAGTTCAACTTGTGAATAGTCGGCAGAAATTAAAACTCTGCCTTTTTCGGCAATAAAACATTCTCGAATTTTTTTGCCTTCATCGCTTCTGATTGGAATGTTTTGTAAATTAGGATCACTAGACGACAATCGTCCTGTTGAGGTAACACATTGCATAAAGCTTGTATGAACGCGTTTAGTGTGCGGGTTTATTTGAGTTAATAAAGCATCTGCATATGTGCTTTTGAGTTTTGAATAATGGCGCCATTCAATAATTTTGTTTGCGATTTCTACTCCATCGTCGGCTAATTTTTCTAGCACATCAATAGAGGTTGAATAAGCTCCAGTCTTAGATTTTTTGCCAGATTCAATTTTCATTTTATCAAATAAAACTTCACCTAATTGTTTTGGCGAGCCAATATTGAATTCTTCTCCTGCAAGCTCATAAATTTCTTGTTGCAAAGAAGCTATTTTTTGGGCGAATTCTTCTCCTAAATGTTTAAGTCTGGCTTCATCTGCTTTAACCCCATTTCGCTCCATCTCGGACAATATAAACATTAGAGGCAGATCCATTTCTTTATAAATGCTCATGGCTTTTTCTAAAACCAATCTTTGGCTGAATAATTGATATAAACGCAAAGTTATATCGGCATCTTCAGCCGCATAGGCGAGAGCATGCTCAGGGACAACATCTGCAAAGCCAATTGCATTTTTACCAGAACCACAAACATCTGCAAATTTTATAGTTTTATGTTGCAAGTGGAGCTCCGCTAAATCGTCCATGTTATGGCGGGTGGCAACAGAATCTAAAACATATGACATTATCATTGTGTCTTCGACAGACGATGGGTTTAGATTGCCTTTGTATTCCCTGTTTAGAACATGCAAATCATATTTTATGTTGTGACCAACCTTAATAATAGAGGAATCTTCCAACATAGATTTTAATAAAGAAAGAGCTTTGTCAAAATCTATTTGAGGCATGTCAATTTTATTGCTCGTATCAGCACCTTGGCTTTCTGGCATGTCAAATAAACTTGCTTGAGCAGGCGCTTCTTTTTTGTTTCCCCAATTGTGACGCAAAGGGATATAGCAGGCTTTTCCTGCTTCTGTAGATAATGACACGCCCACAAGATTAGCAAGCATTGGGTCTAATGAATCCGTTTCTGTATCAATCGCAATAAGCCCGTTAGTTTCGGCTGTTTTTAGCCATTTTTTTAAAGACGATTCGTTGGTGACTAGCTCATAATCAGTGCTTTTAGGCTTTTCAACGGTTATTGTTTCGGTTGCGTTATTTTCTCCGCTAAAACCATCGATTAAAGTTTTTTCTAATCTGCTTTTAAGACTTCTAAAGCCATGCTTGTTTACAAATGATATTAAATCTTCTTGCTTGGGCGGGGCTAGCTTTAACTTGGTTATATCAATATCAATAGGTACTTCGGTGCTTAACGTAACTAGCTCATATGACATGCGAGCTTTTTCAATGTTTTCAATTAAAACATCTTTTTTCTTTGATGGAGGGAGCTTGTCTAAATTGTTTAGTAAGTTGTCTAGAGAGCCAAATTCGTTGATTAATTGGGCTGCTGTTTTAGGGCCAATTGATGGAACCCCAGGAACATTATCGCTGGTATCACCAATTAACGCTTGCACATCTGTAACTTGATTAGGGGCAACGCCAAACTTATCAAAAACTTCTTCTTTTTTGATGTATTTATTTTTCATTGGGTCAAATATTGAAACCTTGCCATTTATGAGTTGCATCAAGTCTTTATCGGCGGTCACAACCGTAATGGTTAAATCATCGCGATTATGGGCAAGCTTGGCATATGTTGCAATAATGTCATCAGCCTCAAAGCCCTCATATTCAATTTGAGGTAAATTAAAAGCGGTAACCGCATCACGAATTAGGTCAAATTGAGGAATAAGTTCTTCGGGGGTTTCTTTGCGGTTGGCTTTGTAATCAGGATATATATCGTTACGAAAGTTTTTGCGGGCAGCGTCGAACACTACTAAAAAACTATCCGCTTCCATGTCTTGGAGTAGTTTCATTAACATTGATGAAAAACCGTAAACCGCATTAACGGGCACACCTTGTGGATTGGTCATGCTAGGCAAACCATAAAAAGCTCTAAAAATATAACCAGATCCATCAATCAAACATAAATGTGTCATAAAACCACCAACAAAAATAAATAAAGATTGTCTATATAATAAGCAAATTTATCTAAATTTCTAGCACCTTTGCCACTTTGGGGGCAGTTTTAATATTTGGAAATAATTTTTGATGCAAAAAACTTTCGTTTTTGTCTAAAAATTGTTTGACCTCATTATATAAGAGTGTAATTATTATAGGGTTGCGCTCTGCTAAGGGGAGAAAAAACAGGGTGCGCACTTATGGGGGAATATTAGATATGACAGAGAAAAGAATAGAAGAAATCGAGAAATTTTTTGAAAAAGTAGTTAAAGTATATGAAGGCGGCAAGCTAGATACAGCTATTGAAGATCGCCCTTACTTAAAAACATTGCCAGGGGGCAAGACCGTTTTCTTAGAAAACATCTCAAAAGAAAAAAAGACACAACGTTCATATAAATTATCATTAAATGCTCCGATTCCTAAAGGCAAATTAGAAGGAAATACCGAGAGCAGCAAGTTTTTAAAAGAGATTGAAACTAGGTTTAAGATTGCAAAACCTAACGTATCATTGATGATTATTGATCCTGATATTGTGCAAGAAGCTTATGCGTTAGATAAAAAACCTAATAAAAATATGTTCTCAACTTTTGCAACCTATCTTGCCACCAGAATGGCTCAAGAAGGAGTGACAAGAGATTTTCCTTTGCAAGCAGGTGATTTTTATCAGTTGTATCAAGCATCTATGGTGTCTAACTCACCATTAAGTGCCACTATGCCAACAGGTAAAACTCAGGCAAATCCAAAAGGTAAGGGGCAATTTTCAATTGTGATTGCACCAACTCCAGATCATCCTATTCATGATATGTTTACATCAATTCCAGGCTCAAAACAACGTTTAGAAGAAGCTGGACTTGGTATGGATGATGTTCGTCGTATGATTTTGTATCATGAGTTAGGACATGCTCTAGATCAGAGAAACTCTCATGATGCAAAAGATGGCTTTTTGGAAAGAGGATATAAAAGACACAGAACAGAATGTGTTGCAGATGTATTTGCAACATTAGCTTTGGCAAAAGAAAATGGTAATACAAATATCTCAAAGTTAGTTGCGGATATTCGTTCTGATAACACAGCTCAAGGTTTGTTCTACGCATCTAAGCAAGCTAAATTGTTACATAGCAAAAGAACCAGAGAATTAGATCTTGGTGAACCAGATGGCACATTTGAAGATAGATCTTACTATTCTTCTCCAGAATTAAGAGCCTTTATTAAAGAGAATAAAGAAGCCGCTATTAAATCTACTGGTTTGCAAGCTGGTGGTGGCAATGGTAGTAAACCTGTAAAAGCTGGCGAAGCTAAAATGAAGCTCGGTAATTTTACAGAAGCTAATTCAACCTCAGAGAAGATTGCTGATCTTGAATATAATGGCTTAGCGTATAAGATTTTGGGGGTTACAGGCTCTGTTGCTTCATACAATACAACTCCATGTGTTGATGCTGCAATCAAAGAAGCTGAAACTAAAATTGCTGATGGCTCACTTGCTAAAATGAGTGATGCTGAAATGCACAAATTAGCAGAAACTATTGTCGATGCGAATGCTATGGATAAAGAATCTTATGCTAGTTTATGTTTTGCAACCGTAATGAGAGAAGAAACTCCAGAAACAGCAAAAGTTCTGGGTAGATTTAAGGAAGCTCAATCAAACTTCCCTGCTGATCCGCTAGCTGAACAAAAAGCAGCATTAGCTGCTATGGGGTTAAAGCACCCTGATGATCAATTAAAGCCAGCGCAAGCAGTTGAAATTAACCGTTGGCGCAGAGCTTTGGAAGAAAAGATCAGCGAAAAAGGTGGCTCTGAGAAAGATGTTCTAGAGGTTTTGAGTGAAGAGAAAGATAAGGTTCGCCCAGAAGAAGGAATCGTTCGCGAGTATAAAATTGCGAATATGAATCAGCTTTTCTTAGAATCTACTAAGCAAACATCTATCAAGGCTAAAACAATTTCTAAGGTTTCTAGCTCTATTAATGAGATTTCAGTTCCTAAAAATGACACAAAAGGAATGGATGCATTAGTGGAATATATTATTTCTGATATTAAAACCTATGAGCAGGCTGACAAGGCTGTTGGAGTAGCGGCAAAAAGAGATTTTGCAGATATGGACATTGATCAGCAATTTAGCTCAATTGGCAAAGAGAAAAAATATATTAAAGAGACGTTGAAGAGTGAAAAGAAAACACAGAATTTGGCTTTTTCTATCCGTAAAGATGAGGAAGCATGGAAGGCGGTTTCTGCTCAACCTTCACTAGCGTATCTAATAGGTGAAAAAGCTAAAAAAAGACACCCAGAATGGATTGATAGTATGTATATGTCATTAGGTAGAAGTGACAAAGACACAGCCCCTGCTTTGGGTAGTAACATTGAGGTAAATCGTTTTGTTCTAGCTAATTTAGTTTTAACTAACGATTCTATTGCAGATGCCTTAATGCAAAAATCCCCTAGCTCATATGACAAGTTAGCAAAATCATATGATGATTATTTGGCAAAAACAGGCATGGGCACAAGCAAAGGTCTTAGAAAAGAAGCCCCAGTTATTGAGACTGGTAAATCAAAAGACATTACATGGAACTACATGTCTAAATTTAAGCTCATAAAAGCAAGATAATAAAGACGTGCTAATGATTAAACCGCCTTATTTGTGTAAGGCGGTTTTTTTTTAATCTTTGTCTTTTAATTCAAATATTTTGCCACAATAAGGGCAAACAGCTTTTTGTTCCTTCGAAACACTTAAATAAACATGGGGATGACCAAGGTCTTTATCACCTCCGTCACACTTAACAGTTTTAATTTTTTTTGTCATATCAGTATTCTTTTCTTAATTAATTACTATATTTTATATATAATATCATTTTATAGGAACACAATGTTAGGAAAATTCTATGGGCGTAAAATGTAGAGCTAGTTTTTTTCTAGAAGATAATAATCTTATCCCACTGTTGTGGTTAAAGATTAGCTTTTCAAATGATGATATTTCTATTCGTGCCCCAAGAAAAGAATTTACAGAAAAACTAGGATATGAAGCTGGCGATATTGTTTTTAACAATAATTGTTGTCCTAACTTCATGTTTGATGATGACATACTGTTTTTAAAACATGAGGCGTTATCTCTTAAAGAAAATGAATTTCATAGAGAGTTTTTGCTTAAGAATAAAAATGGTGAGATTTTATCGTGTAATGCAGATATTAAATTACTGCCAGAAGCAAATGAAGCTTGTTTTAATATATATTTGCACGATGTTTCTATATATAAACACGAAACAGATAGATTAAGAGCTCTATCTGACAGCTCCGAAATCGCTATGGCAATTATTTGCCCAGAAACAGAAGACATTATATTCTCTAATAAAAATTCAGTCTTTTATACGGTTGATAAAAGCATAGGGGAAAAATTATCTTCTATAGCTATTGAAGAAATTAAAGATGATGTAGATAGCTCAATTCATAAATTTATTAATAGCCCAGATAGAGATTCTTTTGCGAGCGAGTGGATTGTAAAAAATAAAAATGGTGAAAATCTGCCTGCTGAAATTTTGGTTGTGAAGAAGAACTCTAAGCTTATTGCCTATGTTAGAAATATATCCAAGGCTAAGGTAAGAGAAGGGGTTCTTTTAGAAAGAGAAAAGCATTTGCAAAGTGTGGCGGCCGCAATTCCTGGTATGCTGTTTAGATTGTTGCAGATGCAAAACGGTGAAACCAAGGTTACATATATTAGTGATGGTGTGAAAGAATTTATGGGTGTGTCACCTTATGAGATGATGGCGGATCCATATATCTTGCGTGAAAAAATGTTTAGGCCAGACAGAGAACGATATGAGCTGTTCTTGCGAGAATGTCTACTTGGCCGTAGAGAGCTAGAAGAATATAAAGGCGAAATAAACTATTATGATAAAAATGGTGCAATGAGATGCTCATTTGTACGCTCTTCTCCTGAAAGATTAGAAGATGGTAGCATTCGTTGGTCAGGAATAGCCATTGATATTACAGATAAAAAAAGAGTTGAAGAAGAATTAGAATTCTTAGCCTTTAACGATGTTCTAACCAAGCTTGGCAACAAGAGATGGCTCTTAAAAGAGCTTCCTGTAAAATTAGCTAGAATGAAGAATAAAAGCTCAAGCGCTGCTATTATTAGCATTAAACCAGATAGGCTAAATCAGATAAATGCGACATCTGGATACAAAGCTGGTGATAGAATGCTGGTTGAACTGGCAAAACGCTTAAGAGAAAACGTTTTAGATACGCATCTAATTTCTCGAACAGGTGGGCATAAATTTGCGATAGTGTTGCATGATATCGATAATAAAAAACACCTCAAAGAGAGATTAGATAAGTTAAGAGCTAGCTTAGAGCACACAATTAAAATTGATAAATACGAATATGACATGACGGTTAGTATGGGTATAAGTATGTATCCAAAAGACGGACTTAATGCTTCCGTATTGATAGCAAATTCAGAATCTGCTCTAGAGAATGGTGCTGAAAAAGGTTTGGGACAAATAAGCTATTACAACAAAGAACGTACCGATAAAATTCAGCAAGATGTATCTATGCGTTCTCGTTTAAAAAGAGCAATTGAGAATAGAGAATTGGTGGCGTTCTTCCAGCCTCAGATAGACGTGATAACTGGAGAGATTGTAGGCACAGAGGCATTGGCGCGTTGGATTACTAATACGGGCGAGATTATTCCTCCTTCAATGTTTATTCCTGTAGCGGAAGAATATGGGCTAACCTCAGCGGTTGCCGAAGCAATTTTAGATGATGCGTGCATGTGGAACAGGCGGTGGGATGAAAAAGGGATTGCCTCAATTCCAGTTGCTGTAAATATTTCCGCAAAGCAATTTGATGATGAAGAAAAGTTATTTAAAACAGTTATGCTTAGGTTAGAAGAAACGGGGCTTCCTCCAGAGCTTCTAGAGCTTGAAATAACAGAGACAACGGCTATGAGTAACAAAGAAGGCTCTATGAGGGTTATAAACCGCTTTAAGGAAGCGGGTGTTGCTACTGCTATAGATGATTTTGGAACAGGTTATTCATCATTGGGTTCGTTAAAAGATTTTCCAGTAACTAAGCTAAAAATTGACAGAGCGTTTGTTATGAATCTACAAGATAACGCCAATGACATAGCAATTGTCGAGGCAACTATTGCTATGGCTCAAGCTCTTAAGATTAAAACTTTGGCAGAGGGTGTTGAAGAGTTAGAGCAATTTAACATATTAAAACGCTTGGGATGTAACACTATCCAAGGATATTTGTTCTCTGAGCCGTTATCAGCGGTTGAGATGGAGAATATGTTTATGTATTGGGATGCTAAAAAAGCAGCAAAAGGGGTAAGAGAAATTTTACCAGAAGTGGAAGTTAGTCAGACGGATGATTTGTTCTTATGATAAAATTTTTATCATAAAGTAAAAGAAAGATTAATTTTCATATTGATTGCGCAATACTAATTTATGGTTAACACAAAAAATACTTCAAATGTAGTATGCCTTGTGACTATAATGAAGAATAGTTTGTTTAATATCTTATATGTTGTGTCTATATGCAAAAAACTAAAAAGGCTTATACAATATCTTGCTCAAGCTCATTGCGTGATGGGATAGAAGATCTTGCAAGAAAAAAAGAGGTAAATGCAGGTGATATTGCTCGCTCTGTGATTTTAACCTTTGCTAAAAACGAGATTGATAATTTTCCTGATCCAGGTGAGCCGCAAAAACATGATAGAGAAGAGCTTTGGCTTAAAAAAGGCAAAGAAGAAAGATTGTGGAAACGTAAGCCAAGACTGCAATTAAGGCTTATGGAGGGGTTGGATAATATATTCATTAGAAAAGCTTTGGGGCTTGCTCTGGCGTTAGATGCTAGAGAAATAAATCTCTTATTAAGAGAACAAAAACAAATAGTTAAGCAAAAAGAGCAAGAGCAGACTATTAAAGAAGATATTGATAGAATGAAAACCACATTTGCTATTTTGGCTTTTGAACCAGTTATTGGCGGGGTAAGAACCGTTCCTCAGGCTTTATATGTTATGGGTTTTCCCCCAGGGGCAAAGCCAAATATAAAAATGGTCAAAGCACGCTTTAGAATGTTGGCAAGGGTTTATCACCCAGATGGAGATTTTGGAAGCCACGATAGAATGATGCAGCTAAATGATGCTAAAGACATGTTGGCTAAGCATGCTTACGGATTATAGAATGGTATAGATAACAGGCACGGTTGCGTAGCTGTTTGATAATAAAAAAGAGCCGAGAAATCGGCTCTTTTTATTTGAATTGGGCTTTTTATCTGCGGTCACCCATAATGCGTAGCAATGCCAAAAACATATTGATAAAGTCCATATATAAAGACAATGCAGCTGCTAATGACTTACGAGTTAGAGAATCTGAAGAATCTCCTCTGTAATACATTTGGCGAATTTTTTGAGTGTCATATGCGGTTAAGCCAACAAAAATAGCAACAGTCATATATGACAAAGCAAAGTATAAGCCAGAGCTTTTCAAAAAGATGTTTACTACAGATGCGATAATAACACCCCATAAGCCCATCATCATAAATGAACCCATAGCTGTTAAATCTTTTTTAGTGGTGTAACCATAAAGGCTCATACCTGCAAATGTAGATGCTGTGATAAAGAAAACTCTAGCGATACTTGCACCAGTGTATACGTATAAAATAGGGCAGAGAGAAAAGCCCATAACAGCAGCATAGCCCCAGAAAATTCCTGTTAATTGGGCGGTTGATCCTTTAATCATAGCCCAACTAAAGGCAAACACCATAATCAAAGGAGCAATAAATGCTAACCAACCAAGACCTGTTAAACCATTTTGGTTGAACATAAGGGTAATTGCTCCAGATTGCATAAGCATATAAGCTACAATTCCAGTTACAGCAAGCCCGCCAGCCATTAGATTGTATATTTTAAGCATATACTGGCGTAAACCCTCATCAATAGTCGGCACTGATGTAGCTGTCGAATATTGGTTTGATTTATCAAATGACATTTAAGTCTCCTTTTATAAAAGTTTTAGAACTCATACTAATATGTATTGTCATTAGTGAATAATCAATAGTTATCGGTTCGATTTTATAAACCAATGGTTAACCTAGTGATATTACAATATAAATTAACACAGATTTTTTTATGAGGCGTTATGTTAAGACTCTTTGTCGGGATAAAAATCCCTAAAAATATAGTAAGTCATATTAATTTACTTCGCGGAGGTCTAAAGAATGCACGCTGGACCAGAGATGAAGACTTGCATATAACTATGCGTTTTATTGGTGATGTGCCAGAGAATATGGGCGAGTATGTGCATGAGGCAATGAGCAGAATTGACACTCCTGTATTCGAAATTGGTTTGAAAGAAATAGGCTTTTTTACTCGTAATAAAAAACAACCTAAAACAATCTGGACAGGGGTTAATGATAGTGAGTTGCTAACACGCTTGCATGATAAGCTAGATAATTCATTTATTAGAGCTGGTTTTGAGCCTTATAAACACAAGTATCACCCACATTGTACGATTGCTAAATTAAAAGAGGGCGCATATCCAGAAGATGTTTATGAATATGTTGCGCAAAATAATTTATTTAAGAGTGAAATGTTTAAGGTAGAAGAGTTAACTCTTTATTCTAGTCATAGGTATGACGATGGCGCTACTTATGAAGTGCTTGGCGAGTATCCGTTGCGCCTTAAATAAAAAATAATCTGTTAGTGCGTATATTAGTCTGTATTAAGGGACTATTTTAAGCCTTAATGGGAATTTCTTATGTTGCTGTTGTTATATAAGCTTAAATAAATTTGGATAATGTTGCATCTATGGCAAAAGCGTAAGATTGCCCAAATAAACAATTGTGCACTAATAATGAATATAAATTATATATATCACGCTTAACTTCAAAGAACTCAGCACTTAGAGGTCTGATTTCATTATATTTGTTGAAAAAATCTTTACCAAAAGAATTATAAACAGTTGAAAAAGTTAGCTCCATCTCGCTATCTGCAAAATACAATGCTGGGTCAATAAAGGCGACAACTTTACCGTCTCTGTAAAGCACGTTTCCTGTCCAAATATCTCCATGTATTAATGACGGTTGTTTGGGCTCATCTATATAAGCTGGTAATCTTGCTATAAAAGTGTCTAAATGATGCATAACACTTGCGGGTAGATTGCCAATATTATGAGCTTTCTCAGCCATGTCTAATAAGCGGTTATTTGTAAAAAAGTCTAACCAGCTAGCTCTTTGGGAGTTTGTTTGAACAATGCCTCCTATTAACGTGTCTTTCTCAAAGCCATAATATTTATCTGTTATGTTATGCAATGTTGCTAAATATTCAGCAGCTGAGCTTTGGGCATAGCTTGAAGAGTTTCCATTAACTTCAACATATTCTACAAGCAATAATTCGTCATCATAGTAATATACTTTAGAAGTTGGTAGAGATGTGTTTTTTAAAAGATATTCAAGCATATATCCTTCAATAGAGAGCTTTTTGCCGTTATCACCTATAGCAATTTTAGCAACAATAGTCTGTCCATCAGATAAGCCAACTCTCATTACTTTTGCAAAAGAGCCTCCTCCTAATGAGGTCGCAGAAACTATTTTCGAATTAAGGGCTTTTTCTATCTTTCCAGAGATTTGTTGAGATAGAGGGTTCTTAGTTATCTGCATTTATTTTCTCTTTTATATAATCAAGTAGCTTTGCGCAACTTATCTCAAGCATATTAAAAACATCGGCAAAGCCTCGTGCTCCACCATAATATGGGTCGGGAACATCTACGCCTAACTCGGGAGAAAAACTTAACATACGAGCTATTTCTGCTTTCTGAAAAGATGCACCGCTGGGGCGTTTGCCATATAAGTTATGTTCATGTGTATGATCCATAGCAATAATTAAATCAAAGTCACTAAAATCACTTTGATATATTGGTCTAGAGGTTTGTTCGCTAATGTCCACACCTTGTTCTTGAGCATAACGAATTGCTCTTGTGTCAGGAGGTTCTCCTTGATGAAAGGCGCTAATACCAGCTGAATCAATATGAATTCTATTTTCTAGATCGTTATCTCGGACAATTTTTCTGAATATGCCTTCTGCGGTGGGTGAGCGGCATATATTTCCAGTGCAGACAAATAAAACTTTGTATTTATCTTCTGCTCTAAATGTCATTTTTTATCCTAGTGACGTGTGCTGATTTTAGAAATTAGATAATCTAAATCATCAGTTTCAACGAAAATGCCAGATTTATCACAGAAGGTTAAAATACGTTCAATCATTCTGCGAGAGAACTTCTCAGGATTATCTTCTAAATGCTCTTTTTCAGTTTCTTTATAAACATCAATAGCAGCTTTAAATGCGTTAAACATTGCATCTGGCTGACGTGCTTTTTTATAAAGGCTTTGGAAACCTAACTTACCAGCATCATGAATTAACACTCTGGTGTTTTCTACTGGAATACCAGCAGATATTGAAAAAGCATATTCTACAAAAGGAATGTCTCCCATGCAAACAGCTCTAAATATGATAGAGGGAGTTAAACGGTCATTCTTATACAATTGAGCAACCAAATCACGAATATCTTGCTGAGATCCAGATTTAGAAATTGAGATAGTTGCTTTCTCACGAGATTGCATGATTAAATCTGTTGCAACATCTGGTGGTAACTCGTGGTGGGTAACCAAACGTTTTTGCAATTCTTCAGAAACTCTATATACCAATTTTTCAGCAACAGTTACAGGGATTGCAGAGCGATAAACTAATGGTTTTTGAACTTTAGGGCTTTCTCCAAATCTTTCAACGACTGTTTCAAAAGACTCATCGGAGATTTTAGCTCCTTCATTTGACACTAATGTAGCAACAGCATCTTCGCTTCCCTTAGCTACTAATGCGCTTGAAACTTTTTCGTCAACAACTCTACGAGAAGCAACCGCCTTTTGCTTTTCTTCGTCTTGCATGTTAACAATTTCAATCAAATCTTCATCGGTTAAAACTTCAGAAAACTGAATGATTGGCAAAGACACACTATCAACGTCATTGGCTAAAGACTTTGCAACATCACGTGGAAGGTCTAGATTTTCTTTCAAATTATCGGCTAAAGCTTGTCTCACTCTTATTTCTGCATCTTTAATCATAATGCGGAAAATATCTTCAGCTAAAATACGTTCTTCATTTGAGAGGTCAGAAGAATTGAATTCCATAGCCAGTTTTTGTGCGGTAACCGTTCTGGATTCTCCAGAAGGGTTATTGAGCAATGCTTCTACATCTGCTTTAGAAAGAATGCTGCCACCTGCCATGCCGTATAATCCTTTTTCAATTGGTGATAAGTTATATATAAGTTCAACAAGTATAATTTGTACTTAAGATAATAGCAAATATATAAAAAAAAACTAAACGATTATCGTATTGTTACAAAAAATTCACAATCAAACATAGTGAAAGACTAATATTAAAACCCTTGGCTTGTTAAATGTCTTTCGAGCGTGTAGAATGGCGTTGTTTGGGGTTTTGTTTGTTGGGAGAAGTTTGTTTGAGTTCATCAGCTTTAATTATCAGTCTATTTAGTTTTTTCATTATATGTGTCGCATCTAGGCAATTTGGCAAATCAATAGCAAAAATTAATATGCCTTTGATAACAGGCTTTCTGCTTTGCGGAATAGTTTCTGGTCCAGAGGTTTTGGGGCTAATAGAAAAAGATTTTGTGTTACATTTAAAGTTTATTGATCAAGCGTCTCTAGCCTTTATTGCCTTTGCTGCTGGGGCAGAAGTTGTTGTAGAACAACTAAAGCAAAGATACTCAAAAATAAAATTAGTTTTACGTGCCTTTTTGGTTAGTACATTTGTTTTTTGTGGAGTTGGCTTTTATTTGATGGCTCCATATATGGATAATATCAGTAATTTCAGCGCAGGAAGAATGGTTGCTTTAGCGCTTTTGTGTGGCTCAATTATGATAGCTCGGTCACCATCTTCGGCTATTGCAATTATTAAAGAGCTTAAGGCTAAAGGATCTTTTTCGCAGACGGTTTTAACTGTCACCGTTATAATTGATGTTCTTGTAATCTTGCTGTTCTCAATGAGTTTTTCATATGCAGATGTGGTGTTCTCGGGAGAGAAATTTAGCATATTCTCAATGATGTTTATTGTTGGAGAAATTATTGTTTCGGCAGGCCTTGGTTGGTTGTTAGGAGTGTTTATAAGCTCATTTATGGCAATCAATGCAACTTCATACACTAAAACATTATTTGTTCTGCTTATTGGATATTTTGTATTTTTTGCCTCAGAATTATTAAAAGAATATTCTCATCTTGTGTGGCATCATGTGGTTATTTTAGAGCCATTGTTAATTTGTATGGTTGCTGGTTGTTATGTGGCTAATTATTCATCAGGGCGAGATGTTTTTATGAAGGCGATGCATAGGGCAGAAGTTCCTGTTTATGTGGCGTTCTTTACACTAACAGGGGCTTCTTTGTCACTGCATGTTATCGCGCTTGTTTGGCCTTTAACTATCGCGATGGTTCTTTTAAGAACGTTGAGTATGTTTATAGGTGGCTATATTGGCGGAACTTTGGCTGGTGAAGATAAAAAACAAAATTTAGTCGGCTGGATGGCTTATATAACACAAGCTGGGGTTGGTCTTGGTTTAGCAAAACAAGTTGCTAGCTCTTTTCCAGAGTGGGGAGGCTTCTTTGCAACATTTTTGATATCTGTCATTGTGGTGAATCAAATAATTGGTCCTCCATTAATGCGTTGGGCTTTGTTCATATTAAAAGAAGCTCGCAAAAAAGCTAAAAAATCAGACGTAGATATTGAGCATTCTGCCATAATTTTTGGTGCTGGTGGCGTGTCATATGTTTTGGCTCGTCAACTTTATCAGCATGGTTGGAGGGTAAAGCTTGTTTATATTAAAGAAGATAAAATCAATAAGCCAGAGGACTTGGAAATTGAAACACAAAAGATAGATGAGATTAATCTAGATGTGTTAAATGAGCTAAAAGTAAAAGAAGCAGGGGCTGTTATTATGCTTAAGACTGACGAGGATAATCTTAAAATCGCCCAATTATGTTATGATAATTTTCCTGATGTGCATTTGGTTACTAAGTTAAATGACTTGGTTAATAGGCAGAAATTTATAGATTTAGAAACTTATGTGGTTTTTCCAAACACAGCGGTTGCTAGTTTGATGGATCACTATGTTCGCTCACCTTCGGCGGTTTCTTTGCTGTTTGATTATGCAGACGACCATGATCTTTTAGAGATAGAAATAAAGAATAAAAGCCTAGAAGGAATGCCACTTAGAAGCTTGCGTTTTTCTAAAGATGTGTTGTTTATGAGCGTAAAAAGAAATGGTCGTTCAATTGACATACATAACTATTACCGTATTAGACCAGGTGATTTAATAACGGTAGCAGGCCCTCAAAAAGAACTTAGAGAAATAGAAAAATGGTTCGGAAGATAAGAATATTCTGATTTTTATTGAGAGATGCATTGTTTTGCGCTAGAATTATTAGGTATTTTAATGGAGATTGGATGTTCCTTAAGGAAGCCTGATATTGTGGCTTTAAGAGTTTTTCTCTTTTAGCCTTTTAGCCAACGTAAGAAGCTAACGCGCTTGCGATGGTTTTTATCAGACTTTTTACATATTTATAAGGAACAAGACAATGGATAATATCCTACATGATCTTTTCACTTTTTTTGAAAAAATGCCTAGGCAAGGACCTGGCTCAATCAAACTAACTAATAACTTATTACAGAAATTTTTTCACTTATTGCCTCCCAATCCTATAGGCGCGGATATGGGTAGCGGAAGTGGGGCTGCAACATTAGTGTTGGCAGAAAAAGCAATATCTGTAACAGCTGTTGATGTTCATAAGCCCTTTTTAGATGAGCTTATGCGCAAAGCATCAGAAAGAAAGTTAGACCATCTTATTACGCCTGTGGTTGCAAGTATGACAGATACTAAAATTGCAGAAAATTCTTTAGACATTATATGGTCTGAAGGAGCGTTATTTACAGTTGGTCTTGAGAATGCACTAAAATATTTTTCCTCAATTTTAAAAAAGGGAGGAGTTTTAGGGTTTTCTGATTGCTTTTTGTTTCAAAAAGACACTCCAGATAACGTAATTGCACAATGGAAAGAATGGGATAGCAATATTAAAACAGTGCCCGATGCTTTGAAAATAGCCGAAGGATTGGGATATCGTTTTTTACATGCAGAAGCCGTTACTCCAGAGATGTGGGAAGAAAGTTATTTTGGCCCAATGGAGAAAGTAATTGAATCTATTGAAGCTGATAAAAATTCTTCTGCTGGATTGTTAGAAAGGGCAAGAATTAACCGTAAAGAAGCAAAGTTCTTTAGAGAGAATAATGCTTATTATGGCTATATGTTCTTAATTTTACAAAAAATATAAACAAAGGAAAAGGGGGATTTATGTCCCCCTTTTTATTATAAATCAGCTTTTATACTTTTTAAGCAGATGTGTCGATTTTGCAACCATTTGGTTTGCCAAAGTCATCAGATTTTGGGCCACCTTTTGAGGTAACAACCATTGAAGGACGCAATACTCTATCGCTAATCATGTAACCAGTTTGGAACTCTTGCACTACGGTGCCAGTAGGTTTTGATGGATCGTCAATTTCTTGAACTGCTTGGTGCAAATTAGGGTTAAAAGGTTGGTTTAGAGCCTCAATTGGAGTTACGCCATATCTATCAAACACATTCAAGAGCTCTTTTTGGGTCATCTCAATGCCTTCATAGAAGGTTTTAATGCCAGTATCTTGCTTGTGATCATCTGTTATTACAGACATTGCACGAGACAAATTATCGGCAATAGATAACATATTTTTGGCAAAGTCGCTTACTGCGTATTTTGCAGATTTTTCTAGCTCTGTTTGTGTTCTGCGACGCAAATTTTCCATCTCAGCATGAGCTCTGACATATTTGTCTTTATACTCTTGGCATTCTTGGTTTAGTTTAGCTACAACCTCTGCAATTTCGTTCTTTTCCTTTTCAGAATCGCTAACTTCAGCCTCAGCTTCTGTGGTTTCATCACTAATTTCGCTTTCTTCAATTACTTCGTTTAATTCTTCTTGAAGTTGCTCATTTGCGTGTTTTTTGCTCATTTTCTGCCTTTTCCTTAGAAACAATGTAATTTAGGTATCGTATTTATATCTTACCCAGATTTTTTTTCAAGTCTTAGAGGCGATATAGTTAGATAATTGTGCTTAGTCAAGAAAGCGGAGTTGAAACAATCAAAAAAAAGTTTATAAAGATATTAATATAAATATCACATAAAAAGGGAAATAAGATGCGTCCATCAAATAGAGCAAATAATGAATTAAGAAAAATTAGTTTTGAGACTTCTGTAAACAAACATGCAGAGGGCTCTTGTTTGGTTAAATTTGGTGATACTCATGTTATTTGCACAGCGTCAGTTGAAGAAAAAGTACCATCATGGCTCAGAGGCGGAAATAAAGGTTGGGTTACAGCAGAATATGGAATGTTGCCACGTTCTACGGGTAGCAGAATGAACCGCGAGGCTAAAGGTGGTCAAAGCGGCAGAACCCAAGAAATTCAAAGACTTGTAGGAAGAGCTTTAAGAGCGGTAGTTGATTTAGAAGCTTTAGGTGAGGTTTCAATTAAAATTGACTGCGATGTGATTCAAGCAGATGGCGGCACAAGAACAGCATCTGTTTCAGGGGGCTTTGTTGCTATGTATCAAGCACTTCAAGGGTTGCAAGCAAAAGGCGTGATTAAAGAAATTCCGATCATTGATACCGTAGCGGCTATTTCTTGCGGAATTTATCAAGGCGAAGGCGTTCTAGATGTGGATTATATTGAAGATTCTAACGCTCAGGCCGATACAAACTTTGTACTTACAGGAAAAGGCGGAATTGTAGAAATCCAAGGAACAGCTGAAGACAAACCTTTTGAAGAAGCTGAATTTATGAACTTGTTATCTTTGGCCCGCAAAGGAATTAAAGAAATAACAGAGTTACAAAAAGAAGCTTTAGGCATTAAATAAGAGGAAAGTGTAATGCGCAAATTTACTGGTGATAAATTAGTTATAGCAACCCACAATAAGGGCAAGTTAAAAGAAATTGCTGACTTGCTAGCTCCTTTTAATGTGCAGGTGATTAGTGCTGGTGAGCTTAACTTGCCAGAGCCAGAAGAAACAGGCGTTACTTTTATAGAAAATGCCACCATTAAAGCGCTAGCCTCAGCTCAGGCTGCAAATTTACCAGCATTGGCCGATGATTCTGGTTTGGCTGTTCATGCCTTAAATGGTGAGCCTGGTGTTTATTCTGCTCGTTGGGCAGGTGAGAGCAAAGATTTTGTCATGGCAATGGGCAAAATTAATGATATGCTTAATGACAAGGAAGATAAATCGGCTCATTTTGCTTGTGCTTTGGTTTTGGCATGGCCTGATGGTCATACCGAAGAATTCGAGGGACAAGTTCAAGGTAATATTTCATGGCCTCCTCGTGGAGAAAAAGGCTTTGGTTATGATCCGTTTTTTGTTCCTGTGGGGCATGATAAAACTTTTGCTGAACTTGATTTGTCAGTTAAGCAATCTATGTCGCATCGTGCAAATGCATTTAAATTATTGATAGAAGCCTGCTTTGGAAAAGAATAAGTTTGGTATTTACA
This sequence comes from Rhodospirillales bacterium, assembly GCA_003252195.1. Taxonomy (GTDB): domain Bacteria; phylum Pseudomonadota; class Alphaproteobacteria; order QKFK01; family SZUA-500; genus SZUA-500. Next base: position 7,551 of record QKFK01000035.1, on the reverse strand, counting down.
TACATTGGCCTTTTTGCGCCTCTAAATGTCCTTATTGCGATTTTAACTCTCACGTTAAAAAGAATGATGATGACTATATAAAAGCTTATTTAAAAGAGCTGGAATATTATCACAATTTAACCTCTTCACAAAAAGTTACCTCGATATTTTTTGGTGGCGGAACTCCTTCTTTAATGAAAGAGAGCGAGGTCTCATCTCTTATTAATTTTATATCTAAACATTGGCAAATAGCTGATGATGTAGAAATTTCTTTAGAGGCAAACCCTACCTCTGTCGAGACAGAGAAATTTGCAGAATTTAAAAATGCAGGGATTAACCGCCTATCATTAGGGGTTCAGTCATTAGATAATAACAACCTTAAATTTTTAGGGCGTAATCATAGCGCGGGAGAAGCTCTTGTCGCCTTAGATAAGGTGCAAAATATATTTGATAATTCATCGCTTGATTTGATTTATGCTCTGCCTAATCAAAGCCTCAGCGACTGGGAAAAAGAGCTTAAAAAAGCATTGTCATTTGGGCTTAAGCACTTATCGCTTTATCAATTAACCATTGAAGAAGGCACAATCTTCTATAAGCAAGCAAAGCTTGGCAAATTAACCGAGATTGATGAAAAAATTGCCTCGCAAATGTATAACCTCACCGACGACGTTTGTGCCTCGTTCGGTATTAATAAATATGAAGTTTCTAACTACGCAAAAGAAGGTTTTGAATCTTCGCATAACCTTATTTATTGGCAGGGGTATGATTATTTAGGAATTGGTGCTGGTGCTCATGGTAGAATTAATAAATTTATGGGGACTTCAAATTATAAAAACCCACAAAAATGGCATGATAAAGTTATCGAAAATAATCATGGTGCAGAAGAAATTGAAACGCTAAATCAAGAAGAACGAGCTGAAGAATTAATCCTTATGGGGCTAAGAACCGCAGAGGGGATTAATAAAGAAAGGTTTAAGAGCATCTGTGGCTTGGATTTGTTAGATGTGGTAGATACGGGTAGCCTAGAAGGGTTTTGTGAAGAAGGTTTGCTCGTAGATGACGAAGATAACTTAAAAGCAACCAAACATGGTTTTTTGGTGCTCAATCATATTATAAGATGGATAATCTAATAGACTAATTGCAAAAAAATCCATAATGCATATAATTTTATCATTAGATTTTTTTATAACCATAGGGGTGCAATATGTACGATAACAATAATATTTTTGCTAAGATAATTAGAGGCGAAATTCCATGCGATAAATTATATGAAGATGATTATTGCATCGCATTCAAAGATATTAGCCCAAAAGCCCCTGTTCATATTCTAGTTTTGCCTAAAGGTGAGTATAAAAATATTTTAGATTTTGCAAGCAATGCTTCTAAAGAAGAGCAATCTGCTATTTATAAAGCAGTTGAAAAAATTACAGAGCAAAACAAAATCGCAGACACTGGTTTTAGAGTTATCACAAATTGTGGGCTAAATGGCGGACAAGAAGTGCCACATTTGCACTTCCATATTGTTGGTGGCAAATCTTTAGGCCCTATGCTTGCTAGATAATTTTTTAAGAGCAACTAAATTAGAAAAACCGCCTATTGGGGCGGTTTTTTGTTTTGAACTGAACATTATCTTAGTAGCAAGACGTTGATATATAGCCTAGTCAATGAGCAAGTCTTGCATAACTAAAGCGCACACAAGGGTCTGTTATATTTTGTAGGTGAGCTGTATGTAATGTTTATAGAGCTAGTTGAGCTCATTATATTTTAATGCTAGGACTTCAAATACGAGGAACTTTACTTGCATACAAATAATGAATAATGAAGAGAGCCAAAAGCTTCTGGGTGTTTTAGAATTTCTTTGAATACTTTTGTGCCATCACCAATAACTAACAACCCTTTGTTTTCATCGCCAGCTTGTTTGCTCAAAATATCGAGAACCTTAGTTAAAGGTTTGGTTCTTTCAACCACTTCATAATGAGCATTAATGTTGAATGGATATAATAAATCCTCACATTTTTTTAATATAGCATCTTCGTCTTTGCTATCTTCTGGGCGCAATATGATATTAATCTCACCAGTTGCAGCAGCTAGGGATAGACCTGTAATATAACGGATTTTTTCAGCAGTCATTTTAATGGCTTTATCTGCTTCAGGAGAACCATCATAAATAACAGAGATGTGAGACACATCGCTAATTCTGTCGCGCATAATTAAAACAGGCTTTGTAGAAGTGTCTAAAATTCTTCTAACTGTAGAGCCAAGTTTTGCAGGGCTTTGAGAAGAAAAGTCTAGTCGTTTGTGCCCAAAGAAAGTGTGGGTTGAAGAATAAAAATTAGCAGATTGCCAACCGCTCCATCCCATTATTAATAAGTCAGAGCTGTTGCCCTCTTCGATAATTTCGTTGCTTACACAGCCTTCTTTAATAATGAGTTCGGCTTCAATGTCATGTCCACTTAAAGCATAGTTTAATGCCGAGCGAGCAGCTTGTTCTTGAAGCTGGAACATGCCATCAACAAATTCCATGGTTAGGTTTTGATTGCAAGATGAAAACGGGCTAACCGTTCTTGCAATAGAAGATTTTGCAAGTTTGCTTAAGGTTTCGTCTTTTATACAAACTATGCTTAGCTTTGCGCCAAATGTTTCCGCCATTATTACAGCTTCATCCATTACGGCGATGCTCAAAGGAGAGGCGTCAAGAGCTAATGCTATCTTGTCAATGCCAACTTGCTTTTGAGATATAGACATGGCTACCCTCCTAGTCTTCGTTTTTGCCCTCAAATTCTGACGCAAATGCGGCAGATTTTTTATAAAGCTGTTTAAGTCTTGCTTCAACCTTGCGGTTTACTGTACCAATTGGATACTCTCCTTTTTCGTCACGAGCACCAGCTGGAATACCAGTTAGAATTTCAATGCCTTCATCTACGGTTTCAACCGCATAAACAGTAAATTTACCTGCTTTAACAGCTTCAATTACATCTGAACGAAGCATCAAGTTTTTCACGTTGCTTTTTGGAATAACAACCGCATGTTCACCTGTTAAACCTCTTGATTTGCATATATCAAAGAAGCCTTCAATCTTTTCATTAACGCCACCGATAGGTTGGATCATACCAAATTGGTTTACAGAACCTGTTACAGCAACAGTTTGTTTGATTGGAATATCGGCAATTGCTGAAAGCAAACAATAATATTCGGTTGAAGATGCAGAATCTCCATCAACGCCACCATATGATTGTTCAAATGCAATTGAACAACTAACAGATAACGGAGTTTCTTTTGCAAAACGATTGGCAATGATTGATTGCAATATAAGAACGCCCTTTGAGTGGCTTGGTCCGCTCATGTCAATCTCGCGCTCAATATCAATAAATTCGCCTTTACCAATGCGGGCTTGGCAAGTAATTCTGCTTGGTTTACCAAAGCAAATACGACCGAGCTCATAAACTACAAGAGCATTGATTTGACCAACTTTTTCGCCTGTTGTGTCGATGAAAACACTCTCACGCAAAATTTGTTCTTGCATGCTTTCACGCACTCTATCAGAGCGATAAATTTGGGCTTCAATCGCTTGCTCAACATGGCGACGACCAATAATATTTGAGTTTGCTTGTCTTGCCCAATAATCAGATTCTTTAACTAAGTCACTGATACTTGCAATGTGAGCTGTAAGTTTTTCACCATCTTCTGCCAAACGTGATGCATGCTCAATAACACGTGCAACTGCATTTTTGTTTAGTGAGCGTAGGCCTTTTTTCTGAGATAAAGAAGCTACTAATTTTGCATATTCAAGCTCTGCTTCTTTGGTTCTTGGCATGGTAGAACAAAAATCGGCTTCAACTTTGAACAACTCACTAAAGTCTGGGTCGTTAGAAGCGAGCAAATAATATAAACCAGCTTCACCAATTAAAATAATTTTAATATCTAAAGGAATTGGCTCTGGGTCTAATGAAACGGTGCTAAATGCAGAATCATCACCAGGAGATTCAATTTTAATTTCTTTAGAACGAATAGCTCTTTTTAAGCTGTCCCATGAGAAAGGCTGAGTGATTAATTTTCTTGCGTCAATGAGGAGGAAACCACCATTTGCATTGTGTAAAGCGCCAGATTTAATCAAATTAAAGTCTGATAACAAAGCACCAAATTGTTGTTGTCTTTCAACCCTACCAACAATATTTGCATGTGTTGGGTGGTCTAAAAATACAATCGGAGCACCTTCATTTTCTTCGTGCTTTACAAGAACATTAACTTGGTAATGGCGATAATCTTTTTTACCCCCACCCATGGCTTTGTTCATAGCGCTTTGGATAGAATCTTCGGCTTCTTCCTCTTCTTCTAAGAACTCATCAACATTATCAAGTAAGTCTCTGTATAATTCTTCTAAATATGCAACAGCAGGTTTTGATTCTTTATATTTCTTTTTCAAATCTTTAATTAGATGCTGTACCGCAAAATTAGTTACTTCTGTATGAAGCTTTTTAATCTCTTCTCTTTGATCTTTTTCCCATTTTGGAACATCTTTTACTGCGGCTTCAAGCTCTTCTTGCATTTGGTTGAGTTCAGCCATCAATTCTTTGCGCTCATTCTCTGGAAGAGCATCAAAAGCTTCTGGGCTTAAAATTTCACCATCTTTCATTGGGGCAACCACAAGGCCAACTGGCATTCTAAGCAAAGATACGTTTTTACCTTTTGCCTTCTTTTGGAGTTCTTCAAAATATTCGCCACGTTTGCTTTTATATTTGCTTTCAATAACGTTCAAACGATTGCGATATTCTTCGCCTTCAAAAGCTGCAGGAATAGAAACTTGTAATTCTGCAATTAATTCATCAATATCTTTGGCAAAAGGAGCTGCTTTACCTGCTGGAAAGCTAATTGCTTTTGGCTTATGAGGCTCGTCAAAATTATTCACATAACACCAATCATTAGGTGTTGGGCGTTCTTCGGCTGCTTCTTTAAGAATGTTTTTAACCAAGCTAGTTTTACCAGTACCTTCTGGCCCTAAGCAGAACATGTTATATTTTGAGCCCATATCGATACAGAATTTAACTGCGCTGATTGCTCTATCTTGTCCGATAGGAGACAGCTTGTCTTTAAGCTCCGCGGTGCTGTTGAAGTCAAAATCTTCAATCTCACATGTTTTATAAAGAAATTGCGGTTCTAAAGGTTTTACTGGCATAGGTTATTCCTTAAAAAATTTAAAGCGCTACAAAAAACGCTGAAGTTATATTATATATTAAAGCATATAAAATTTTAAGCATTAAAAACAATTACTTTTAATAGCTTAGATACATTCTATAATGACAATAACTAATGAGCTATTAACATTATTCAATATCATATTAAATTAATCATAAAGAAATAATCAAAGCTGAAAACATAAAAATTATGACAAGGTTGCAAAAAGATACAAAAAGTAATTCATCTAAAGACATTATGGAAGCACAAAAGCTTTTGAAGGATGGGGATTATGCTGAAGCAGAGGCTTTATTTGAAAAAGCAATAGAGCCTTATAAAAACTTGTCAACATTAGGGTTTAAGGCATATGCAAAGGCGATATTTAAAGGACTGAGAGAGCGCAGATTGCTAGCAGAGGCTTATTATGGTTTGGGTTTGTGCGCAATTAATGAAGGCGCGTTAAAAGAAGGGGTTAATAGGTTACGTCTAGCTTCTGAAAGCTTTGAAAAAGAAAAAATGTATGTTGAGCAAGCTAAATGCTATAGCGCTATGGGAGATGCATATAGGGTTGCCTTTGATTTAGATATTGCAGAAGAAATGTATCGTGCGGCTATGAAGCTAAACATAAAACACAAATCGTATGAGGCATTGGCAGGTGATTATATTAATATTGGTGTAGTTTATAATGCACGCGAGAGATATGATGTTGCTTTGTCATGGTATAATGATGCCATTAATATAGGTGAGAAAATAGATAGTCTTTTATGCAAGGCAATCGCTCTTAAAAAGATAGCCTTATGTTATCAGCAACAATGTAATCTGCCTAAAGCCATCAACAAATATAATCTTGCCTATAAAGCTTATGCAGAAATCGGTAATTATGATGAATTAGCCCAAATTTGCGCGGATACTGCCTTTATAGTTAAAAATGCAAATAAACTTGAAATAAACTTGGTTTTGCGGAAAAGTTAGCTAATAAAGCAATCTTATATGCAGACAAAGGCGGAATGGCGGAAAATAAATTTATGGCATTAATTGAGCTAGGGGATATTCACTCTAGAAAGAATGATTTTATAAACGCAGAGAGTAGCTACTCACAAGCGATTAAAATAATGAAAGATGTGCCTAACGCTAATTTGTCAGTTGCTTATAGCAATTTGGGTTGTTTGTATCTTAAGAATAACCAGCTAGATGAGGCCGAAAAGATGTTTCACGCTTCGCTTAATCTTGAGCAAAAAGATAAAAGAAATTTAAGCGTAGGTTATGATTTTGCCAATATTGGTATGGTGGAACTAAAGCGTGGAAACTTGGATAAAGCTTGCAATAATTGGCATCGAGCAAAGAAATATTTTGCCGAGGCTGGAGACGATGATAGCTTTAATGAAATGCAGTCATTGTTAGATGATTATGCAACAGACGATATGGTGTTTTTATAAGATTATTTTGGCAGAACAACATCGGCTTTAATGGCGTATGTTTTAGTAGATTTGTCGCCATAAATTTCAGATTTAGTTATTTCTATCCCTGGGTGCGCATAAAAGTTTACAGCAGTGTAACGCAAATATAGAGGCATAAAAGATGGTGCAGTTAGCTTTAATCCGCTTTCTTGTTTTAAAGAGCTACGATTAGTAAATTTGCGAACCATTCTAACCCACGGTGCATATCTAGAGCTATCTACAAACAAAACAGGTTCATTGTGTTGGTTGATGAAGTCAGCAGCTTTTTCAAAATAAACATTAGGTATATCATTTACAGAGCCAGCTACAATGGTTATTTTTTGTCCCGTAAAATCAAGAGTTACCCACCATGGGTTTGAGCACACACCATCAATGATAAAGCAACCTTTATCGGTAATGCTCTGTTTTGATAAAATAGCCCAGCCACCATGCTTTACAGATTTTTCAAAATATTGATTAGGGTATTTTGATGTGTCAGGAGAAAGCGTTCCTTCTAATACTGCGGGGATGTCACTTAAAACGACAACATCAGCATCTAATTTATATAACTCAGATGTAAGTGTTTTTATGTCATGCTGCTTCATATTATAGAAAATACCAACCTGTTGAGCCGATATAGTAAAATGCTTTGAGGTGTTATTTGTTGTTATATATGATGGCATGATCGCAACATTTGCCGCTATAACAACATAATTAATCACAGATGTTAGGCTGGATATAAAAAATGACTGCCATTGACCCTTAAAAGGTGCGGTGAGCATTAAAAATAAGCTGATAAAACTAAGTTGTATGCGGTAATTATCAATAAAATCAAGCCATTGATAACTTTTATATAAAGGCACTACAGATATTAAAAACAGAAGAAATGAAAAGAATTTATATGAGGTTGCCTCACTGGCTTCTTTTCTTTTTTTATCCATGTAACCCATAATAATAGTACCCT
>QKFK01000093.1 GCA_003252195.1 Rhodospirillales bacterium | reverse complement strand
AAATATGGTATTATTCCAGAATTAGTTGGTCGTTTGCCTGTTATCGCAACTTTAGAAGATTTAGATGAAACTGCTTTAATCAAAATCTTAAAAGAGCCAAAGAATGCTCTTATTAAACAATATAAAACTTTGTTTAATATGGAAGATACAGAGCTTTCATTTACAGATGATGCATTAATTGCGATTGCAGCTAAGGCTATTAAACGTAAAACTGGTGCTCGTGGCTTAAGAGCTATTATGGAAGAAACATTGCTTGATATTATGTTTGAACTTCCTGGTAACACAGAGCTAGAAGAAGTGGTTATTAATGAAGAAGTAATTACAGGTAAGTCAGAGCCTATGCTTATTTACTCAAAGAAAAAGACCACAGCTTAATATAGCAAACTTATTAATAAAAAGGCCCTTGTAAACCAAGGGCTTTTTTGTGATTAAAAACTATTTGTAAGTTGTTCAACTTTAAATGAGAAAAACAAAATTATGATATACAAGTTAAATGAAGATATAAAGAGACCTAAATTTATCACGGATCTAAGTCGTAGCCGACGAGTTTGTAGCAACTTTTTGTTTTAATGCCACGGCGATGAAATTCTTCTGTTGCCATATCCTGCATATTATGGTTGCGCCAGTTTTTTAAGGCAAAGCATAAATCATGAATGTCAGCTTCTTTTATCCATGTTTGTAGCTCTTCATAAGGCATAAAGTCACGCTCATATGGCTTTGGCTCTAAGGCACAAGCACTTATGGTGTAGCATAATAGGGCAGTTGCAATTAGCTTATTCATTAATTAACCTTATAATTCATCAATAATCGTAATATTCGTTATTTTAATGAATTTACATTAATTTTTAGTATAAATAATTCATGCAATATAAATTTTGATAATCTGTAAAGATTGCAAAATTAATATGCTAGATAACCTGTTTGCGTTAGCTGATATCATGTGCAAAAGCTTACAGATGAGTGCAGTGTTCGTTATGATCATGCTACTTATGCATTAGACTTACCGAATGATATTGTATTGTTGAAAGATAAGGTTTTTAATGGTTAGCGCAATCTCAGTAACTATAACCATAAGCAAATTAATAGAGCCTAAAGCCCAAATGGTTTAACTACACGTTCTAACACGCCTTGGGTCTTTGATATGGCAACTCCATAATTGGTTATGGGAACGCCACGTCTTACACATTCACGAAGGCGTCGTACCATTTCAACTCTATTTAGCATGCAAGAGCCACAATGGATAACTAGAGAATATTTTTCTAAATCTTCTGGGAAATCATGCCCAGAGAAAAAGTCAAAATGCAATTCTTTGCCTGTATATTGAGACAACCAACGAGGGATTTTTACCTTGCCAATATCATCAGCCTGAGCGTGGTGAGAGCAAGCCTCAGCCATTAAGATTTTATCACCATCTTTTAGGGCGTCAATAGCCTTTGCTCCTTTAACCATAATCTCAATATCACCTTTGAATCTGGCAAATATTATAGAGAAAGTGGTTAACTTAATATCATCTGGTACATCACCAGATACTTTTAATATTACTTGTGAGTCCGTAATCACTAGAGCTGGTTTTTGCTTTAGGTTATCTAGGGCTGCATCTAATTCGCGCTCTTTAACCACTAGAGCTGTGGCGTCACAATCTAATATCTCACGCAGTACTTGTACCTGAGGCATGATTAAACGGCCTTTTGGAGCTGCTAGGTCAATTGGCACGACCATAACTACCGTATCGCCCTCGGTGAATAAGTCACCCGCTAAAACAGGCTCTTTTTTAAGCTCAGCAGGAACGATTGATATAATTTGTTCTTTAAGCTTTGTGATGTTGCTTTTTTTGTTGGCAGAAACCTCTGTGAAAGGAATGTGATTGTTTTGGCAATATGACTTATCTTCATCAGAAGCTTGATTGATATCTGATTTGTTAAAAGCAATTAAGAATGGTATATCAAGCTTTTTAACTTCATCAATCATAGATTTTTCAGCTTCATCAAGCCCATTGTTATCGCAAACTATAATGGCAATATCAGAGCGATAAAGCACTTTTTTAGTCGCTTTTATACGCATCTCGCCTAATTGGCCTTCATCGTCTAGCCCTGCGGTATCATAAAAGGTTACAGGTCCGAGCGGGAGTAGCTCATATGGCTTGGCAACGGCATCGGTTGTTGTGCCCGCAATATCAGATACTATGGCAATCTCTTGCCCTGCAATAGCATTAATCAATGATGATTTACCTACGTTGCGTTTGCCGATAATTGCGATAATTGTACGCATTGCTCTTGCTGTATCATTTTCAGCCATTTATTTATTATCCTTAAAATTATTAATATCTTCTTCGGTAAAGCCAAGTTTGCGAAGGTTTTTTGGTGATAGGATTTCTTCATATTTATCTGCACTTAATAAGCCTAAGCCAATAACCTCTTGTTTTACGCTAGTGTTATCGCTAGCTGCTTTTTTAACTGCTTTTTCAACCGCTTCATAGCCGATGAACGGCACTAAGGCTGTGGCAATTGCTTGGCTCTTATTGGCATTTTCTAAAGATTTATCTAAGTTAGGCTCTAAAACCTCAATACACTTTTCTCTAAAAATATCGGTAACTTTAATCAACATAGAAATTGTTTCTAAAAATGAATGGGCAAGTAGGGGCATAAATTGACATAATTCTAAATTAGTCCCATACGCACATTGAGTAATTAGCCCATCATTGGCAATTACCTTTAAACCAACTTGTGCCGTGATTTCTGGGATTACAGGGTTTACCTTGCCTGCCATAATGGTTGAACCTGCTTGCATTGGTTTGAGTTTAATCTCACCAACTAAGCTTCCACCGCTACCAAGTAAGCGTAAATCATTAGATATTTTAATTAAATTAGCCGCATATGCTTTTAGCATTCCAGATGCTTCTACAAAGCAATCTTGGTTTTGGGTTGCGTCAACCAAGTTTTCAGCTCTTGATATGTTTAGCCCACAAATATCACGGAGTTTATTAGTTGCTTTTAATATGAAATCACGAGGAGCCCCAATGCCAGAGCCGATGGCTGTGCCACCAAGGTTAACTTGTTTAATACGTTCACGGCATTTGAAAATACGCCATCTATCACGAGAGATAGCTTCGGCAAATGCTCCAAAGCTCATGCCTAAGGTCATGGGTACGGCATCTTGAAGCTGAGTTCTGCCTGTTTTTATAATATCTTTATAATCTGTTTCTTTAACTTGAAAGGCTTCTTGCAGGCGAGATATTTTATCTTCTAATATTTTTAATAGATTGAGAGAGGCAACTTTTAAAGCTGTTGGGTAGGTGTCATTAGTTGATTGATGCATATTTACATGATCGAGCGGGCTAATATATGAATAATCACCAAGCTCTTTACCACAGTTTTTAAGGGCGATGTTGGCAATAACTTCATTTATGTTCATATTAAGAGAAGTTCCAGCTCCGCCTTGCATAGCATCAACTACAATTTGTTCATGGTGCTTTCCATTAATAAGCTCATCACAAGCTTTGATGATTTCTATAGCTATTTGATTATCTAAAAAGCCAAGCTCAGAATTAGTCTCAGCGCAAGCTTTTTTTACCATGGCAAAAGCTTTAATAAATTCGGGTGCTATTTTATAATTAGAAACCGCAAAATTTTCCATAGCACGAGCTGTATGAATACCATATAGAGCATCGTATGGAATTTGTTTTTCACCTAAGCTGTCGTGTTCTATGCGTGTTTTATTTGGCATGATAAAAACCTTTTATGATTTATACGGAAATAGATTTAACTTTTACATCAGGGATTTGCCCAAGCTTACCTGTAATTGAGCCAATGTCATCGCTGGTTGCTTCTAAAACAACAGAGATAATAGATATATCTTTTTCGCGGTGAGGAATGCCCATGCGCCCGATGATTTTGCTGCCAAAGGTAGATAATATCTGATTTACTTTTGTTGCGGTTTCTTCTCGGTTTTTAATAATTAACGCAATAACACAAACTCTATTTTCCATAAAAAAGCTCCCGTAAATGGTTTTAAAATATACCGACCATAAGGGAGCTGATTTATTATTAAAAATAAATCTTAATATGCCAACTATTTAACCCTCTAGCTAGAAGCTTCCCACCTTCAGGTCAGTATGTTTAAGATTTAGCAGAATATTACTATTTTGCCAAGCGATAACTTTGTTACTTATTCGCTTTTTAAGTACATTTTTTCAATCTTATCTGGGTTAGAAACTATGCCACTATCTGGATCGCCTTTTTTAATCATATCTACATATTCCATACCAGATATAACTTCTCCCCAAATAGTGTATTGACCGTCAAGCCAATCTGCATTGTCAAAACAGATAAAAAACTGGCTGTCAGCAGAATTGGGGTCGCCTGTTCTAGCCATTGAAACAGTACCACGTTTGTGATGAAGATCATGCCAGTTCCACCAGCTCCTGTGCCAGTAGGGTCACCGCCCTGTGCCATAAATCCTGGTATTACACGGTGAAATGATAGACCGTTATAAAAACCTTCTTTAACTAGCTCTTTTATTCTAGCAACGTGGTTTGGTGCTACATTCGGTAATAACTTAATTACAACAGTTCCGTATTTTAATTCCATATATAATAATTCAGAAGGTTTATTGACTTCTGCTTGTTTGTACCAGTTAGATATTACTTCTTCTTCTGAAGCTTTAACTGGAATTGTGAATATTGCGGAGATTGCAAATATTGTAAATAAAATATTGTTTATTAGCTTCATTGATATTTCCCCTTATGTTCGTGTGTGCTAATTTATGGTTGATGGTTAAATTTAATCTCCATCTAAATACATTTTCCTTATTATATCAGGTCTGTTATTAGAGAATAGAGGTATTCCAGTAATTTCTAGCATTTCAATATATTCTATTCCTGAAATTACCTGACCCCATACTGTGTATTCACCATCGCGTTTGGTTTTGTCTTCAAGCCATATGCATATACCGTCTACTTGGTCAGTCTGCATATCAGGGCCTAGGGATACTACAGCACCTCTAATATTGTGAAGATTTTTTGATATTTCAGGTTTTAATAATATTTTTTTATTTATTCCTTTTTCTGATACATCGCCTGCTTGTGCTAATATACCTGTGGCAACTCTGTAGAAAGGTAGTCCATTGAAATATCTAGATTTAACAAGCTTCTTTATTGTTTTTACGTGCTTTGGAGCAGCATCTGGGAACATTCTAATAACTACAGTGCCATATTTCAATTTCATATATAATAAATTCGAATCTATGCTTTTGCTGTGTGTTATGGATGGTGTGACTAGGAATATAAAAGATATTGCAATAAATAGTCTGGGAAATATCTTCATTTTATTCTCCTTGTTAAACTAGTTATTATAAGTAATTTATTCTGAAAGAATATTTTTAGAAGAGTATACATTGCCTTGAGCATCAATTATGTCGCCATTTTTTTGCACTTTCATAATTGTTTGCCCCATTGAGTTTGTTATTGTGCCATTTTCATTTAATTTAAATATCATATGTCCATTACTATCTCTGACAACACCATCAGTGCCCATTTGAGCTAATATATTGCCTTGCTTGTCGCGAACAGAGCCGTCATTGCTAACATTTAATTGTTTTCTAAGTGCTTTTAGTTCTTGCTCTTTTGCATTAACAAGTGATTTAGCCTGCTTTTGCTGCTGTAATTGCAAATTCATTAGCTTTGAGCCATTATTATTGTTAATATCACCATTTCCTTTCGCGGAACCAACTAAAGAGCCCATGGAATTGAATATTTCGCCTTTATTATTTACTTTGCCAAGTAGGTTTCCTTGTGCATCATAAAGTTCATTGTTAACAATTTTACCAATATATAAGCCGTCGCCTGTTACAATAGATCCATCATTTTGTACTTGAAAACCAGTGTTTTGAGCGAGTGATTCTTTTGATGTGCTGAATATAATCAAGCTACATAGCAAGCAAATAATAAATTTTTTCATTTTTTTACCCCAATAACATAAAACTTTAGCATAGTTTATCAGTCAGTTCTGATAGGGACAATAATAATCTTCTTTTATCAACCTTGTATTTTGGTTATTCTATTCCTACATGTATAAATATTTAATGATTTGGAGAGTTAACAATGACATCAGAGAAATTATCTGAGGTAACAGTTGGTAAAGAATTTTCTTTGCCTGAACCAAAATTTGAGAATTCAATCGATTTATTTAGTGCTTTTAAAAACCGTAAAACAACTAAGTCTTTTAAGAATGAGCCTATTTCTTTGCAAAAAATAGCAAATATTTTTTGGGTTTCTGGCGGTTATAATCGTAAAGATCCTAATATGAGAACGGCTCCTTCAACTATGAATTGGCAAGAAATTGAGGTTTATGGAATATTAAAAGAAGGTATTTTTAAATATCTTCCTGAAAGCCATTCTTTACTTAAAATTAATGGGGATGATTTAAGAAAAATTGCTGGTTTTCAAGAATATGTGCATGAAGCACCACTTAGTTTGGTTTATGTAGCTAATTTTGAGAAAATGCAGGCAGTTCCAGGTAAGTTTAGAGATATAAATGAACAAGATAGAGTGTTCTTCTCTGCAACTGACACTGCTTTTAATGCAGAAAATGTTTATCTTTATTGCGCTGGCGAAGGATTGGGTTGTGTAGTTAGAGCTGGTGTCGATAGAGATACAATTGCAGAAGAGTTAAAGCTTGGTGATAGTAAGCAAGTTGTGTTAGGTCAAACCGTTGGTGTGCCTAAGTAACTTCTTGTAAATGCTTTAACATCATTTGCTAAATTATATTTGCACTATGGGGTATGTATGTGTTAATATGATAAATGGTGAGTATAACTATTTAGAGGGGTAGAGATGGTGTCTGCAGTAGGCAGCTTTTCATCTACATTAGTTCCGTTTATGAACAGGAGCGCCATTACTGGCGTGTCTCCTGTTGCGCGTAAAACGGGCTCCGCTCCTGAAATTAACTCAGATACAGTATCATCATTAGCTTTTACGCAAAATAGCTCTCAATCATCATCTAATTCGATTGTTGAGAGGTTGATTGATACAGCTTTAGTGACGGCAGATTCCCTATTTGCAGCACAACAGATGGCTGGAATGTCTGTTTTATCTGTAGATGCAAGTTCATCCAGTTATGAGCAATATGTTTCTGATAACTCTTTTTCTGCAATGGATAATTATCAGCAAATATTAGATGAGAATGCTGGTGATGTTGATTTGATTGAAGAATATGCAGATAGAGTGATTGAAAGAAACCGTGAAAGACGCTCATCTTCAAGAGATGATATGCTTAACCGTAGTCGTCAGCAACAAGCATCTCAGAATAATGCAGAATATAACGTTGATGATGCTGTTTCTCAAGATGTTGCCTCATATGATGAGCAATATACGGTATCTAATGTTGAGACAGATGCCGAAGTTGCTCAACAAAAAACTACTGATAATGCTCAGCAATATCAAACACAGGTACAGTTCAATAATAGTGATATAGTAAGTACCGTATCTGCATCTAATGTTGATTTCTCGTCTTTTGTAAATTCTGCTATAAATTCATATTCAAAGGTTAATTCAGTTTCTTCTCCTAACTCTAGCGTAACATTCTACTCTTCAGAAAAAAGTTTTGATTTCGCTGTGTAACTTTGAGGTGTTCTTGTGCGATATTCTGTAATTTATATGACTGCGCCTTCAAGTGATGATGCTGTGCGCATTGCTAAAGAGCTTTTGAGGCTTAAATTAGTTGCATGTGTTAATATTATGACTGAGGTTAACTCATTATTCGTGTGGCAGGGGGATTTGGCGCAAGAAGATGAGGTAGCTGTTATTATGAAAAGTCGATCAGACTTAGTTAAAAATATTTCTGATAAAATTAAAGAGCTTCACCCATATCAAGTTCCATGCATAACAGCCATGGATATAGACTATATTGAGCCTGATTTTGCTCGTTGGATTGACGAAAATACCATAAGCTAATTATCAAAAACTATAGTTTATACTTATTTATTTCTGCTACTTTAATGATTTTCATAATCAGCATTAATGTGCTTGATGACTTAAGAGATTGTGTGAAAAACTAAATCATTGTATATATGATTTAACGCTAGGTATTTTGATAATGAGTTTAATGATTTGCTTATAGTTCAGGCATTTTAATAGCAATACTTGCCATTGAAGCTATACCTTCTTTTCTACCTGTAAAGCCAAGTTTTTCTGTGGTTGTTGCTTTAACATTAACTTTGCTTTGGCTTACTTCTAATATCTCTGAAATCTTTGTTGCTATTGGATATTTATATGGTCCAATTTTGGGTTCTTCGCATATTATGGTAATATCTGCATTGGAAATTTTTCCACCAAGTCCTTGCATAATTCTAACGGCATGCTTTAAGAATTGGTCAGAGCTAGCACCTTTCCATTTGTTATCTGATGGCGGAAAGTGTTGTCCGATGTCTCCAGCTCCAATTGCACCTAATAGGGCATCTGTTAAAGCGTGCAAGGCTACATCGGCATCTGAGTGACCGATTAAGTGACCATCAAATTTTATGTTAACACCACCAATTATCATTGGTTTTTTATCACCTTTTCCAAGCTGGTGAACATCATAACCTGTACCAATTCTTGTCTCGTAATTTTTTAGCATGTTTTCTGCACGCTCTAAGTCTTCCTTCGTGGTGATTTTAAAGTTGTTTTCACTTCCTTTGGAAAATACTACTTTTTTTCCAATATTTTCAATTATTGCAGCATCATCAGTTAGATTTAAATCTTTTGCTACTAAATGAGCTTGTAGTATTTTTTCATAATGGAATGATTGAGGAGTTTGAGCTCTCCATAAATTACTTCTATCAATTGTTTCCGCTACAAAATTACCATCAGCTTTTTTTATTGTGTCACAAACTTTTACTGCGGCTATTGAAGCTGTCTCACTTGTAAGTGTATCTAATGCGGAGTTTATAATGCTAAAATCAACAAAAGGTCTTGCTCCATCATGAATTAATACATAGTCAGGATTTAGATCTTTAATGCTTTCTAATCCTAGGCGAACAGAATCTTGTCTAGTTTCTCCGCCAAACACAGGGGGTAATATCTCCATATTGCCAACGGCAAGTCTGTATAATGGCATGTCATCAGGGTGGATAACAACTTTTACTCCTGCGATATCTGGGTGAGCCATAAAGGTGGCTATAGAGCGGGTTAATACCATTGCAGAGCCAAGATTGTTATATTGTTTTGGTATTGCTCCGCCAAAACGATGACCTCTGCCTGCGGCAACAATAATTGCAATGGTTTTTTTCATTTATTAACTCCAAACTATAGTTTAGTTGCAAAAACATTTATTAAATATATTATGAGTGACAAAAATGTCACGAGATAATTTGCTATGTTTAATCCAAAAGAATTTTTTTCTAATAAAAAACAGGTGATTTTAGCGCCAATGGCTGGGGTGTGCGATAAACCATTTCGTTCTATGGTGCGAAAATTTGGTGATAATTTATTATATTCTGAAATGCTTGCATCTAATTCCATGGTGCAGTCGCATGTTCAAACTATAAAAATGGCCGAAGATTGTTCTGGGGAAACACCAATTGTGGTACAGATATCAGGTTCAAACCCAGATGTTATGGCAAGGGCTGCATCTATTGTGGAAGCTAAAGGTGTAGATGCTGTTGATATTAATATGGGGTGCCCAGTTAAAAAGCTTATTAAAAATGGAGCAGGTTGTGCCTTAATGCGTGAGCCTGAGTTGGTGTCTCAAATAGTCGCATCGGTTGTTAATTCGATCTCTATTCCTGTGAGTGTAAAAATAAGGGCTGGGTGGAATTATAATATTAATGCAGTTGAGATTGCTAAGATAGCAGAAGGTAATGGGGCGAGCTTTTTGGCCGTTCATGGTCGCACTCAAGAGCAGATGTATTCAGGTAAGGCTGATTTAGAGGTGATAAAAAATGTTAAAGATGCTGTTTCAATACCAGTGATTGGTAACGGTGATATATGTGATGGTGATAGTGCACAAAAAATGTTGAAAGAGACTAATGTTGATGCTGTGATGGTGGGAAGGGCAGTTTGCGGTTCTCCGTGGCTCTTATCGCATATAAAGGCTTTTTTAGAAGATGAAGGAGCCGACTGTCACATTGGTCTAGAAGAACGCTATAATCTATTGATGGAGCATTATAATAAAATGCTAGATTATTATGGTGAAGATAATGGTATTAAGGTTGCTAGAAAACATGTGTGCTGGTATGTTAAGGGGCTTTATGAAGCAACAGATTTCAAAAATAAATTCAATCTTATAAAAGATGTTAATTTAGCA
>QKFK01000213.1 GCA_003252195.1 Rhodospirillales bacterium | reverse complement strand
CTGGCTTTATAATGCAAATTTGCAAACTCATACTCTGATATTAAACGTTGCTTTTCTCTTGACCCCTGGTCTTTCGTAATCTTACCAGCAGAATAATCTCTGTACAGTACACGAAGTTGCAAAAATAGCAGCTGTTCCGGCTGTGTCAGCTTAGCAGGCAATTCGCTGTCCTTAAGTGCAAAGTCTTCGATTTCTTTAATCGTCATATGTACCTCCTAAAATAAAGATATTTGATTTTCATCAGGCGCGATTTTCTCACGCTCGGTGTATTTATTGTTTGAGTTGAACACGTCAATTTCGTTAAACTCAAAATCATTGCATTTGTGATATGATTTAGCATATTGCTCACTCACGGAATGATTTTTAACTGTGCATATAATTCCGTCACCATCAATGCAATTACAACAATATCGGCAACAAGCTTTATTTACATTCAACATAATTGCCACCTATAATTTTTAACGCATCCTCCACTGAGCGTGCAATGCCTGCCCTATGCCCTAATTCTCGCATTCGGTTGATAAATTTCACCTGCTCTGGTGTAGGTTTGCCTGTTGAGGTTTTCGTTTCAATAAAGGCTATGCCTTGTCGGTCAACGACTATAAGGTCAGAAAAACCTTTAGGAAGCCCGTCTATTTTATTGAGATTAATTAACGCAGGCTTTTTATATTCCTGTGAATACACCTGCACACCCTGAAAGAATTCACCTGCATTGGTGCGAAAAACAATTCTGTCGGGGGAAGATAACGCACAGCGTATTTTGTTTTGAATTACGGATTCGAGCATTACAAATTAAACCTCCTTTGGTGGTTCAGGTAGTGGCATCCAGTGGGTGACTTCACCACTATCTTCCCACAATTCAAAACCATCATTTTCAACATAAGTGGTAGTTGCTATAAATTCATCATCCATACAAACTAAAACATACGCTTCACCATATTTATCACATTTAGGCAACCTGTCATTTACGCTTATCCATTCGAGCATTTAGATGTCCTCCAGTAACTTTTTAATAGCCTTGCTTTTCACTTCTGAACTTGCTCTATTTACAACCATATTAACAATATTTTCTTTGTCGGAATAAATAACATCTCTGACAGCTTGTGCTATTTCTCTTCTGTATAAGTTTTTGTCATAGCTGTAATCACGTGTGAGCCTTTGAGCCACCATATTTTTAACAACTTCAATTATTTCTTCATCGGGTATCACTATTTCAATTTTCACCTAACTCACCATCCCTTTCTTCTTCGCATAATAATATCCATATCCTGTTTTTTTACTATTCGCCTTGCACCACGCCATAACCTCACTCAGATTCTTGCAATCCGATATATCCTTGTCAGCTACACGCTCGGCGCATTTTTCCCTGAACTTATCTTTGCGTTCTTCCTGCTCTCGCTTGATTTCTTGCAACTTTACCTCTGTAATGTTTTTGATTTCCTGTCGTGTCAGCTTATATTCAGCGCCACACACAGGGCATATTTTCTCACTTGACGGAAACGTTGCATAACATT
>QKFK01000197.1 GCA_003252195.1 Rhodospirillales bacterium | reverse complement strand
TAACTTAGAAGACATCAAAGCACCAGAATGTTTCGAAATTGAAACAACCCTAAAAGAATGTATGGATATCCCAGTTTTCCACGATGACCAACATGGCACAGCAATTGTGGCATTGGCAGGACTTATTAACGCGACCAAAATTGCGGGCAAAAAGCTCGAAGATTTACGCATGGTAGTAAATGGAGCTGGAGCAGCTGCAATAGCTTGTGTTGAACTTGCAAAAAGCGTGGGCGTTAAAAACGTAATTTTATGCGATTCAAAAGGTGTTATTTATGAGGGCAGAACCAACAATATGAATGTTTGGAAAGAAAAACACGCTGCAAAAACTGAATTACGCACTTTAGAAGAAGCCTTAAATGGAGCAGACGTATTCTGGGGACTATCAGTTAAAGACGCCGTTGATGAAAAGATGGTTGCATCTATGGCTAACAACCCAATCATTTTTGCTATGGCAAACCCTGACCCAGAAATCACACCAGAAAAAGTAAAATCTGTTCGTGATGATGCTATTATGGCAACAGGTCGCTCTGATTACCCAAATCAGGTAAATAACGTACTTGGCTTCCCTTACATATTTAGAGGTGCTTTAGACGTTAGAGCTAAAAACGTTAATGATGAAATGAAATTAGCCGCAGCTTATGCTTTAGCCGAGTTAGCACAAAAAGAAGTTCCAGATTATGTAAAAACAGCATATAATAAGCCAGACATGGCATATGGGGTTGAATATATTATCCCAACTCCTTTTGACAAACGCTTGGCATCATTAGTAGCACCTGCTGTAGCTAAAGCAGCAATTGACAGCGGTGTGGCTCGCAAGCAAATTGATTTAGAAGAGTACAAACAGCTTTTACAAAAACGCTTTGGTAATTAGGAATGACAGAAGAAACCTCTAAAAGAATTAAAACACGCAAAAAAACACCTGCTGACACCAACATTGAACATTTGGTAGAAAGAGGGTTAATTGTTACCCTTCCAGCGGCTTGTATTCTTGCCATATTGGTTTTTTTAGAGGTTATTGAGCCTAGTATCGCTCTTGTTAGCTTTGCATCAATTTTAATGCTCACATTAATTTTGATGATACCATTCATGCTCGATTTACAAGTAATGGCCGAATATACAGACAAGCTATTACAAGGCGAAAAACCAGATGAAATCCCCGAAGTTAATGCAAATGATGAAGAGGCATATAGAGTTATTAATGCCATAAACCAAATGCACAATATTTGGAGCCAAAAGCAAGAGGCTTTAGAAGCTCAAAAAATATCAGATGCTGCCGTTATGGATTCATTACCCGACCCTCTTATCATGCTAAACAAAAAAGGGGTTGTAATTGGAGCGAACTTAGCCGCTCGTGATATGCTAGGGCATAATATTCGCGATAAAAAAATAACCAGAGTTATAAGTGAAGAACGACTTATAAACGCTGTTAACATGGTTATAGATGGGCAAATAGATAGTGAAAACGTTACTTTTGCTTTGCCAAAGCCATGGCAAAAGGAGCTTGGGGCAAGAGTTAAAGCCCTACCATCTGCCTCGCCAGATAGTGCTGTTGCCGTAATTTCATTGCATGATTTAACCGAGATAAAAAAGATAGAGCGCCTCCAATCCGACTTTGTAGCCAATGCTAGCCATGAACTAAAAACACCTCTATCTGTTATTATTGGCTTTATAGAGACCATAAAAGGCCCTGCAAAAGATGACGATGAAGCCAGAGAAAATTTCTTAAATATCATGCTAGAACAAGCCAATCGCATGAGCTCTTTAGTAAATGATTTGCTATCATTATCTAAAATTGAAATGGGCGGAAATACAAAATTTGAACCAGTAAACATTGGTTTTATAGCTGATTCAATACAAAAGAATCTTGTATCTAAAGCCGAAAAAACAGGCAAAAAAATCGTAATTGAAAAAAAGACATCTGAAACAATAGATGGCAATGAAAATGAATTAAAACAAGTTGTCTTAAACTTGATTGATAATGCCATAAAATACGGCGCAGATAATTCAGAAATTAAAATTGAAATAAAACCTGTTATATCATTACCTGACGATGTTAGAGGTGGTTTTGCAAATGAGGGAAGATACATCTGTTTTTCGACAATAAACACAGGAAATATTATTGCCCCAGAACATATAAACAGGTTAACCGAGCGTTTTTATAGAGTAGAAAATGAGATTGGCAAAAAAGTTGGTGGCACAGGGCTTGGTCTAGCAATTGTAAAGCAAATTGTACTCAAACATAAAGGGCTTCTAAATATCACATCAACTCAAGAAAATGGAACTGTTTTCTCGGTTTATTTACCTGCCCACAAAACTGAAAAGTTCCAAAAACCTCCTGTTGATGACATTTAGCTTAGCTAAATATTTTAAGCGTACCATTCATATTTTTATGATATCTAGGCACTAATATATTTTTATCCAAATATTTCTTTAGCAGTTTGCTGTTGAACTTTTTAATAGCGAGATCAGACAATCATAATATATGTTGTTAAAACACCTTCTATACATACGATGCAGAATTTGAATACAAAAAAACCCCTCATTGCAGAGGGGTTTTATAATTTTTAGCGCTTTTTAGTCACAACAACCTTTTGATACAAGCCACCAAAATATGTGTATTTCTGCCAAATATAATCATCCTTATTGGTTGCAAAAGATGATATTTCATTATTCCATATAGATTCTGCAAATGGCTCTAACAGCCTATTAATACAACGCATTAAGAATTTTAATGGGTGCAATGCTTTAGGCTCATGATAATCTACAAAAATAAGCTTTCCATCATCTTTAACATTTTTCATCATGTTATCAATAATGCGAGTTTTTTTAGCATCTGGAACTTCATGAAGAAGAAAGAAACTCATAACTTTATCATACTTTCCACTATGTTTTTCTGCATCTGCATGAATAACTGTTGCTTGAGGGTATTCTTCTAATCTTTTAGACCATCTTTCAACTTGAATCGGCGTAATATCTAAAACATCATAACGACCTTTAGGACCAACCTTCTCAGCTGTTTTTACAACTTGATCACCATATACAGTTGCAACTTGCAAAACTTTATCGCCTTCTTCAATTTCTTCTAAAGCGGAATCTCTAAGCTTATTCATATTGCCCCATAAGATGGTGTTAACCACAAATGGCCTATCAAGTAGTGGCACATTTTTGGGGCTAACATAAGCCCAATAATAAACTTTTTGCATATAATCTGGTAATATCACGTCTGGATTTATTATCTCTTTTTCTTTTTTTGCTGTCATAAACAATCTCCGCCTTTTCTATAAAGCTCTTTTAATATTTGTAAAAAGTTTAACCCCTATAAAATCTTTTTACAAGAGAACTAAACATCATAAAAATAATTTGGTCTTTCTG
This sequence comes from Rhodospirillales bacterium, assembly GCA_003252195.1. Classification (GTDB taxonomy): domain Bacteria; phylum Pseudomonadota; class Alphaproteobacteria; order QKFK01; family SZUA-500; genus SZUA-500. The sequence continues at coordinate 6,020 of QKFK01000197.1, read as the reverse complement.
CCTGTAGCTCACTGATTGTTCTTTCGTATATTGGAAACAATTCTGCGACCTCTTTTCTTGCAACATTAAATTTTTTATCTACGCAAGATTTTTCTATTAACTTAGAGGCATCTGACAATTTGCAAAAACCTAAATATGAAGATGTAGATTTAAAACTATGCGAAATTATACGCAAATTCTCCCAATCTTCATTTAGTACAAATTTATGCATACGGTTAATATAATCATCTGCATAAGGCATAAAATCTGCTACTAGTGATTTCACAGAAGCGATTCCCAAAGCAACCTCTGTCGCCTCTAATATATCAACAGCTAGATATTTATCAGACGATGACTGATAAATGTTTTTATGTTCAACCGTCTTAACCCCTATTTTTTTGGAGTAACATTTATTAATCTCGCCCTGCATTTCTTCCATTGCAACAGGCTTTGATAAAAAACCATCAACACCAGCTTGTTTGCATTTACGAGATAACTCACCATCAAGAACATCTGCCGTCATAACAATAATTGGAGTTTCTTGATTTGGCCCATCATTATCTCTGATATGATTAGCGGCACTAAAGCCGTCTTTAATAGGCATACGCACATCCATAACAATCATATCATAAGCTTTTTCCGAAGCCTTTAGTATAGCATCATCTCCGTCTATTGCTACCGATACGTTGTGTCCATATTGCTCAAGCATCAACGTTATCACTTGTGCATTTATGGAGTTATCTTCTGCTAATAAAACTTTGAGTTTTGTTGCGCTGATAACTTGCTCACCCTTTGCCTCTTTGTTTTTTCTATATTCTGTTACTTCTTCTATATTTGCTTGCCTAATTGGGATATCAAACCAAAAACGAGTTCCTCTACCTTCTTCGCTTTCCAAGCCTATCGTGCCACCCATCAAAGAAACCAAGTTCTTAGTGATTGAAAGCCCAAGTCCTGAACCTCCATATTTGCGAGCAATAGAATCGTCTGCCTGCACGAATGCATCAAACACTTTTGCTTGCGCCTCAGCACTCATTCCAATTCCTGTATCAACAACATCAATATGTAGGTTCAATCCTAATTTTTCAGCATTAGATGTTACCGTATCTTTCGCTAAGAATGCTCTTATTGATATTCTACCGTTATCGGTAAATTTAATTGCATTACTAATTAAGTTATTAAGTATCTGTTTTATACGAACAGGGTCTCCAACTACAAAATGATTATTTTCACCACCAACAATAACTTCAATATCCAAACCCTTTTGCTTTGCTTTTGCCTGCATTAAGTCAGAAACGGAATTAATCACATCGTCTAGATAATATGTAATATTCTCTAGCCTCATGGAATCTGCTTCGATTTTTGATAAATCTAAAACATCATTTAATATCTCGGTTAAAATTTCGCTAGAGCGTATAACCGTCTCTAAATAACTTCTTTGCTCAGGGGATAATTGCGTCTCCGAAAGAACCTGTAGCATACCCATAATGCCATTCATCGGGGTGCGTATTTCATGGCTCATAACCGCCAAGAATTCTGACTTATTACGCAAAATATCTTCTGCTTTTTCTTTTGCTTCGCGAAGCTCTTCTTCAACTTTTTTTCTATCTGTAATATCTCGACCTAAAGTAAGAATTTTTATAACCTTACCTGTCTCATCAAATATTGGACTTGCAATTAATGATGTCCAAAAGAAACCTTTCTTTCCTCTGCACTTAACCTCACTCTTGTGGCTTCTTCCTAACTTTAGCTTTTTCAAGCCTATACTCACGGCATTGCCATCTTCGTCAAAAAGGATATCACTCGCAGACTTCTGCATTAATTCTTCAAAACCATACCCACTCTTTTTTAAGAAATACTCATTAGCAAAAATCACCTTTCCATCAATATCAGTAATAACAATAGATATTGGAGCAGAAAAAGCTGCGTCACAAAAAGCCCCTTCATCTGAAAGCCCATAAAAAATATCTTTAATTCTTGCCATAGAACCAACAAGAGACTTGCGTCCATCTTTTAAAAAAGTAACTTCGCCACTGACATGAATTTTCATAGAATCTTTGTCAGGCGTCTTTATTTTAAAGACTTTGCTATAAAAGCCTTCTTTATCAAGGATTACATCAAATAGCTTTTGAGAATCTTCACACAAAAGACTTCTAAAAACATTTATATCGTCAATTAGGTTATCTGGCTTGGTTGAAAAAATTTCATTAACATAGCTTGAAACAAAACTAAATGCTTTATTTCCATCCTCTTCATTAATTTCAAAAACTACAACCGGCACCCCATCAAACATATTGTCATAATTAAGCATTTGCCCTGCCCGCTCTGCTATTAAGGTTTCCATTTTATTTTGAAACAACTCCCATATTAGTAGCCGCCATTATAGCCCCTGTGCGATTAGTCACATTCAAAGCTTTTAATATAGCTGTTACATGCAATTTCACCGTACCTTCGGTGAGCCCCAACTCAACTCTCTGGCGATCTCTTTATTAGATTGACCTTTACCAATAAGCCTTAAAACATCTTTTTGACGAGGAGTTAAAGGAACATCTTCAAAATCATTAACGTTCTTTTCCTCGGTTAAAATCATTTTAAGCTCTGGGGTTGTTTCATCCGCACTATAAACTTGGGTTACCAACTCAGGAGGCAAATAAACCCCTCCCGCCTTAACTAAGGTGAGTGCACCGATGATAATTTTATTTGATGATGTTTTCGGAATAAAGCCAGATACGCCCATTTCAATGGCTTTAAGCACAATTTCTTTATCACTCACTGCAGATAAAATCACAATAGGAACTTCAGGCAATGTTTCATGGATAGTAGAAATTGCATCTGCCCATGACTTTCCTGGCATTGCCAAATCGGTCAATATCATCTCTAAATCTGAGTTGTTTTTAACCACCTCTAGCAATTCAATATAATCTGTCGCCTGTAAAATATTCAACTCTGAGTCAAAAGTCTCTAACGCCATTTTTAAGCCATTTAGAAACAACTCATGATCATCTGCTATGACTATTTTCAAATTAACCACCCCTTATTACAAAATAACACCTGATATAATAGCATTTTAGAGCTTAACAATATAATAAAATAGTATGGTTGTTCATTATTTTATTTAAAAAAAACGCATAATAAGTTAAAAGTTAATGACAATCATTAAACGATATTAGATTATAAAACTTATTTTGTTAAAAAGCAAAGTTACAAAGGCAATGTTACATGGCTAAAAGCACTAAAAAACCAGAAATTTCTGTGGTTGTTCCTGTTAAGAACGAAGAAGAAAACGTACTTCCTTTAATTGAAGAAATTTATAAAGCTCTAAACGATTATAAAGCTTTTGAAATCGTTTATGTTGATGACGGATCTGACGATAACACCCCACAAGTTTTATTAGATGCACAAGAAAAATTCCCTATGCTAGAAATTATCCGCCACGAAAAAAGTTGTGGTCAATCTCAAGCTGTGGCTACGGGAGTTAAACATGCTAAAGCAGATATAATCGCCACTTTAGACGGCGACGGTCAAAACGACCCTGCGGACATTCCTGCTTTAATCAAAAAATCTGAAGAACAAGAAAATCCAGCAAATGTGTTAATAGCTGGACACAGACACAAAAGAAAAGATTCTTTTAACAAACGCATTAGCTCTAAAGTTGCTAACAAAGTTCGTATAGCTTTATTAAAAGACAACACTCCTGACACAGGTTGCGGAATTAAGCTTTTCTATCGTGAAGCCTTTTTAGATATGCCTCGTTTTAATCATATGCACCGCTATTTGCCTGCCCTTATGATTAGAAGAGGCGGAGAGGTTATTTCTGTTCATGTAAACCACCGTCATCGTGAGCGCGGTGTATCAAAATACGGTTTCTGGAATCGTTTTTGGGTTGGTATTGTCGATTTATTAGGAGTTATGTGGCTTATCAAAAGAGCTTCTGTTCCTAGTGTTTCTTTTCCTAACAAAAAATAGGTATATTTATGGCTGAGTATTTGGTTAATTTGTTAAACCACATTAAAGGTATTTCTTTTAATGGTTGGGTTATTTTTGGTTTTGTTGGTCAATTTCTGTTTTCTATGCGTTTTATTTTGCAATGGATTCATTCTGAACGCGTAAAAAAGAGCGTAATTCCTGTTGCCTTCTGGTATTTTAGCCTATCTGGCGGAATAACCTTGTTTATCTATGCCCTACACCAGCAAGACCCTGTGTTTATGTTTGGTCAAGGTTTGGGTATTATCATATATCTACGTAACCTTTATTTTGTGTACAAAAACGGCATTAAAGCCACTGAGAGTTAGTTTTGAGTAACAACCAATCTATTTGTGAAGATTTGTTTTTTGGCAAAAGTGAGCTGTCTATCGATAAGGTGCAAACCGTGGTTAAAGATGGCTTACAAAATAGCGATGATGGTGAATTATATTTAGAATATTCTCAATCCGAGAGCATCTCTTTAGATTCATCTCAGATTAAAAATGCATCACATAAAACTTCACAAGGATTTGGCTTTAGAAACGTTAATGGCGAATGCGTCGGTTATGCTCATAGCAACAATTTAAGCGATGCCTCTTTAGCGCGCTGTATTGACACTGTAAAAAGCGTTTCTATTGGCAATAGCGGAACGGCTTCATTTAACACTCCAAATGCAATTCATGATTTATATAAGCCTGCTAATCCAATTGAGCTTATGCCTTTTGATAAAAAAGTTGAACTACTCGGCAAAATAGACTTATACGCTCGAGGCAAAGACAGCAAAGTAACTCAAGTTATGACATCTGTTGCTGCTTCATGGAAAGCGGTTGGTATTGTTCGCCCTGAAGGTGATTTTGCTTATGACATCCGCCCTATGGTACGCATGAACGTAACCGTGATTATGACCGACAAAAACGGTCGTAGTGAGGTTGGCTCTTACGGTTGTGGCGGTCGTTACGTTTTTGATTCAATTGTTGAAGAATGCAATTGGAAAAAAGCCGTTGATAAAGCGGTTAAACAAGCTGAAATCAACTTAGAATCTATTGAAGCCCCCGCTGGTGAAATGCCATTAGTGCTTGGCAATGGTTGGTGTGGCGTATTATTACACGAAGCAGTTGGCCATGGCTTAGAAGGCGATTTTAACCGCAAAAAATCTTCTGCATTCACCGATAAAATTGGGCAACAAGTTGCCAGCAAAGGCGTTACAGTTATTGATGATGGCACTATTGCTAATCGCCGTGGTTCATTAAACATAGATGACGAAGGCACTCCAACCCAAAAGACCGTTTTAATTGAAGATGGAATTTTAAAAGGCTATATGCAAGATAGATTAAACGCCCGCCTAATGGGAGTTAACTCAACTGGTAATGGCCGTAGAGAATCATACGAGAGCGCTCCTCTACCCCGCATGACAAATACTTATATGTTAGGCGGAGATAAATCCCCAGAAGAAATTATTGGCTCTGTCGATAAGGGTATTTATGCTGTTAATTTTAGTGGTGGGCAAGTTGATATTGTTTCAGGTAAATTTGTGTTCTCAGCATCTGAAGCTTACCTTATAGAAAAAGGCAAAATCACCGCTCCAGTTAAGGGCGTAACCCTTATTGGTAATGGTCCAGAGATTATGAATAGAGTTTCTATGATTGGTAACGACTGGGCATTAGATGATGGTGTTGGCACTTGTGGTAAAAGCGGACAAGGTGTACCTGTAGGTATTGGTCAACCATCGTTAAAAATCGACCATATCACCATCGGCGGCACCAAAGCTTAAGATAAATATTTTACCTATTACAACAATTTTCTTGACATTTTGTTCTTTTTATGTTCTTGTCGTGGGAAGTAAACGCTATAGGTGCGTTTGTGTTATCGCTTAAGGCTTTGGGCTTAAGCGTTTTTTTATTTAAACAGCTTTTATGTGGGCGGGAGATTCTTCTCCTGCCCATTTTTTATGGAGAAAAACATGTTTGATTTCTTAAAACTAAAAAACAGCATTGCAAGTAACTCATCTGTTCATCAAGATGATGTAATCCCGACTAAAACAGCCTTAAAGAACTTAGGATATTATAAAGAGCCTAATTGGG
>QKFK01000177.1 GCA_003252195.1 Rhodospirillales bacterium | reverse complement strand
AATACTTTTTCAAAGTCAGCTCCAAGAGCAGAAAGAAAAAAAGATTTTGTAGCAGATAAATTTGCAGATAAAAAATCTAAACCAAAACATTCTGGAGCAAAAAAACATAGCAAAAGAGTGGGTATTAAAAAGAAAAGCAATGTAGGAGATAGGCCTTTATCACGTAGAAGATAAGCTAATCTTACATATTTCGGTTTTAAAACTGTCGGTAATTTTATCGGCAGTTTTTAACTGAGAAAATTAAATAAAACAACGTTTAACCATGGTATTTATGCCATGTTTTTTATTAGGAGGTATCATATGCTTTCTTATCAACATATATATCATGCTGGTTGCCCTGCTGATGTACATAAACACGCAATATTAAGTTCCCTAATTGTTAAAATGACAGAAAAAGAAAAACCGCTTTCTTATATGGAAACTCATGCGGGTAGAGGTGTTTATGATTTGCAATCTGCTGAGGCTGTTAAAACGGGTGAAGCCAATGATGGCATATTTAGTTTTATGAAAAGAACTAATCTTTCTCATCCATATTTTAAGCTAATCGGTGATATTGCAATGGAATATGGTGATGGAATATACCCAGGTTCACCAATGGTTGCTAAAAGTTTGTTAAGAGACAATGATGCCATGCATTTAATGGAATTACACCCTCAAGAACATTATGCGTTAAAGGGTAATTTTTTGCGTGATAAAAATGTTCATATACACAAAAGAGACGGTTATGAAGGGGTTTTGGGTATTTCTCCTCCAATGCCACGCAGAGGCTTGGTTTTGATAGATCCTTCTTTTGAGATTAAAACCGAATATAATAAGTCTGCTGATTTTATAATAAAATTACACAAAAAATGGGCAGAAGCTGTTATAATGTTATGGTATCCTATTTTGGATGCAGATAATCATAAGAGTATGGTGGATATATTGCAAAATGCAGAGCTCCCTAAATATCATAAGAGTGAGGTTAGGGTGAAGTCTAAGGGTATGAAGGGTAGCGGTGTTATAATGATTAACACTCCATATGGATTAGACGAAGATATCAAACATATTGAAAAGTGGTTTGCTTAAAAAGAATATTAAGATTTAGAGGTTTTCATGAAGGCATATGTTGTAAATGAATATGGCCCAGAGGCCAAGTTTGTAGCGGTTGATATGGAAATACCTGAGCCTAAAGAGGGGCAGGTTCTTATTGAGGTTAAGGCTACTAGCCTAAACCCGATAGATAATAAGATATTACGTAATAACATGGGCTTTAATCCTGAAAATCCTGAGCTTTTACATGGAGATGTTGCTGGAATTGTTGTCGGCCTAGGTGAAGGAGTTAAAAACTTTCAAATAGGCGATGAGGTTTTTGGCTGTATTGGCGGGGTTAAAGGGTATTCTGGAGCCTTGGCTGAATATGTGGTGGCAGATGTTAAATTGCTTGCACCAAAGCCGAATCGTTTGACTTTTGCTGAAGCAGCGGCCTTGCCGTTGGTTAGTATAACAGCTTGGCTAGGATTGTTAAAAAGAGCCCAGATCACTTATAAAGATTATGTGCTAATTCATGGTGGTTGTGGCGGCGTTGGTCATATGGCAGTGCAAATAGCTAAACAGATGAAGGCAAAAGTTGCGACAACAGTATCGTCTGCAGAAAAAGCAAATATAGCCCGTAAGCTAGGCGCGGATGAAATTATTAATTATCAAGAAGAGCCAGTTGAAAATTATGTAAAGCGCCTTACTAATGGCGAAGGTTTCGATGTGGTTTTTGATACCGTTGGCGGTAAAAATTTAGATGCTTCATTCGCTGCAGCTAAGGTTGGTGGCAGGGTTTCTGCAATTGCGGCACGCTCAACTCACGATTTGAGCCCGCTTCATGCCAAAGGGTTAAGCTTTAATGTGGTATTTATGTTAATTCCATTTATTCATGGTGGTGATTTGTCTCATTATGGTGATATCTTATTGCAAATAGCTACATGGGTTGATGAAGATAAAGTTTTCCCTCTTCTTGATAAGAGAATGTTTAAATTATCTGAAATAAATCAAGCTCATGAATATTTTGAAAGTGGCAAATATGAAGGTAAAATAATTATCGAGATATAACTAAGAGATATATTTTAGTAATTAACTGAAACAATAAGTTAATTGTAATAAGCACAGAATGTGGTAAACATATTCTGTGCTTTTGTTTTAGCGGTTTCGGGGGAATATGATGCAGATTGAAAAGCAATTAGAGCTTGCAGAATTTTTAGAGAAAAATGGATTGTATAGTAAGTCAGAAGAACATGACGCTTGTGGTGTTGGTTTTGTTGCTTCTGTAGATGGAAAGCCATCTCGTAAAGTTGTTGAATGTGGAATTGAAGCTTTGCGCGCTTTGTTCTACCGTGGTGCGGTCGATGCTGATGGTAAAACTGGCGATGGAGCTGGTCTGCACATAGAAATACCCCAAGATTTTTTTAAAGAACATATTAAAGCAACTGGTCACGAGCCTCGTGATGGTAAAGTTGCTGTTGGTATGATATTTTTGCCTAAAAAAGATTTGCATGAAAGAGAACGTTGTCGGGCAATTGTAGAAACAGAGATTATTGAATATGGCTATTATGTTTATGGCTGGAGACAAGTTCCCGTTAATACATCTGTGATTGGTGAAAAAGCCAGCGCTACTCGCCCCGAGATAGAGCAAATCATGATAGCAGGCGGAGATAAAACAGAAGAAGAATTTGAAAGAGATTTATATATTATTCGTCGTCGCATCGAAAAGGCTGTGTTGGCGGAATATATAAAAGATTTTTATGTCTGTTCATTGTCATGTAAAAGCATAATTTATAAAGGTTTGTTTTTAGCTGGACAGTTAATGGGATTTTTCCCAGATTTGGCTGATGATAGGTTTGTTTCAAGGTTTGCTCTTTATCACCAAAGATATTCGACCAACACATTTCCTTCATGGGCATTAGCTCAGCCTTTTAGAATTATAGCTCATAATGGTGAAATTAATACATTGTCAGGCAATTTGGGTTGGCTAAAAATTCACGAGGCATTACTTGCATCTGATAAATTTGGCGAAAAAATAAATGATATTAAGCCAGTTGTTTTGCCTTCTAGCTCAGACTCATCTGCATTAGACGCTGTGTTCGAATTGCTTAGTAAGGCAGGGCGCAACTTACCATTAGTAAAGTCAATTTTGGTGCCAGAAGCAGCCGAAGCTAGAGATGATATATCAGAAGAGCAAAAGGACTTTATTCGCTATTGTAATTCTATTATGGAACCATGGGATGGACCTGCGGCACTAGCTGCAACAGATGGTAAATGGATATTAGCGGGTATGGATAGAAATGGTCTTCGTCCAATGCGCTATAGCATTTTAAAAGAAGGTTTAATCATTGTTGGCTCAGAAAGCGGAATGGTTAAAACTCGTGAGAGTGAAGTTATAGAAAAAGGCTGTATTGAACCTGGGGCAATGCTTGCTATAAACCTAGATGAAGGTAAGTTATATAAAGATGCTGAGATTAAACAAAAACTAAGTTCAGAAATGCCATATAAAGAATGGGTTAAAAATATTCTTACATTTAAAGATTTAGAGGTTAAGCCCGAGTTGAGTTTGGGCTTTGCCGAAGAAGAATTAATCCGCCGCCAGATATGTTATGGGCAAACTAAAGAAGATATAAAATATGTGCTAACTCCAATGGTGCTAGATGCAAAAGAGGCAGTTGGCTCAATGGGAGATGATACCCCTTTAGCTGTTTTATCAGAAGAATATAGAGGGTTGCATCACTTTTTTAGGCAGAATTTTTCTCAAGTAACGAACCCACCGATTGATTCTTTGCGCGAGACTTCGGTTATGTCATTAAAAACTCGTTTGGGTAATATGGGTAATATCTTAGACGAGAATGAAAAGCAGCTCGCAATTTTTGAAATGGCATCTCCTGTTATTTTTAATAATGAGTTTGAGGCTTTTTCTTCTCACTTTGTGTGCCGTATTTATGAGGTGGATTGCACCTTTGATGTTTCCAAAGGCAATGACGAAGTTTATAGAAGAATTGAGGCAATTAAAGAAGAAGTTGAAACTGCGGTTAACAAAGGATTTTCCTTAATCGTTCTATCTGATATTAAAATTGATAAAAACAAAGCTCCGCTTCCTATGATATTAGTAACAGGTGGTGTTCATCATCATTTAGTAGCTAAAGAGCTACGTTCTAAGCTTTCTATTCATGTAAGATGCGGTGAATGTTTGGATAATCACTATTATGCAGTGTTATTAGGTGTGGGTGCAACTACTGTAAACCCATATTTAACCGAAGAGATAATTCGTTATAATCATGTTAAGGGTGATTATGGTGATTTGAGTGCGGCAGATGCTTTGCTTAATTATCGTAAAGCTGTTAATGGCGGGCTTCTTAAAATCATGTCAAAAATGGGCATTTGTATTTTAAGCTCATATCGTGGCGGTAAATATTTTGAAGCTTTGGGCTTGTCTCGTACGATTGTGGCAAGATGTTTGCCTGGTATGTCATCTCGTATATCTGGCATTGGTAGTGAAGGCATTCGCCAGATGATACTAAAACAACATGCTAAAGCTTATGTAGAAGATGCAAATACGTTGAGTGCAGGTGGATTCTACTTCTATCGTAAATCAGCTAACATTCCGCATGGATTTACGCCAGAGATTGCTAGATTATTGCAAAATGCGGTTAATAATGATTCGTTTACATCATATAGAGATTATGTTGAAGCCCTAAAAGCTCAACCATCTATAAACTTACGTGATTTGCTAGATTTTAAATATAAAGAAACTCCTATTAACCGTGATGATGTTGAATCTATAACAGAAATCCGTAAAAAGTTTTTAACCCCAGGTATGTCATATGGAGCTTTAAGCCCAGAGGCACATGAAACCTTAAATATTGCGATGAACCGCATCGGGGCAAAGTCAATATCTGGTGAGGGCGGAGAAGATTCAAACCGCTATAAACCTTATGCAAATGGTGATAATGCTAACTCTGCAGTTAAGCAAGTAGCCTCTGGTCGTTTTGGTGTTACGGCAGAATATTTAAATAATTGTTCTGAAATTGAGATTAAAATGGCACAAGGTGCTAAGCCTGGTGAGGGCGGTCAATTACCAGGGTTTAAAGTATCTGCAGATATTGCAAGGCTTCGTCATGCAGTGGCAGGAACAACTTTGATTAGTCCTCCTCCGCATCATGATATTTATTCAATTGAAGATTTAGCTCAGCTTATTTATGACCTTAAAAAGATTAATCCAAAGGCAAAAATCGGGGTTAAGCTAGCTTCTAAAAATGGTGTGGGTACAATCGCAGCAGGTGTAGCTAAGGCAAAAGCTGATGTGATTACGATATCTGGTTCTAATGGTGGAACTGGTGCAACACCTTTAACATCGATGAAATTTGCGGGTGCTCCATGGGAGCTTGGTTTGGCTGAGGCTCATCAAGTTTTAACCTTAAATAACTTACGTCATAAGGTTAAGCTAAGAGTTGATGGAGGAATTAGATGCGGGCGTGATATTGTGGTTGCTGCAATATTGGGAGCAGAAGAATTTGGTATTGGTACGGCCTCATTAATCGCTCTTGGTTGTGTGGCAGATAGGCAATGTCATACTAATAAATGTACAGCGGGTATTTGTTCTCAGGCAAAAGAATTTAGAGACAGGTATAAAGGTAGCCCAGATAAAATTGTAAATTTATTCTCTTTTGTGGCAGAAGATGTCCGTTCAATTTTGAGTAAGTTGGGCTTTAAGTCATTAAAAGAAATTATTGGTCGCACAGACTTGTTATATCAAATCAATCGTGGTGCTGAGAATTTGGACGATTTGGATTTAAACCCAATATTAGTTCGCCCAGATGTGGGTGATGCAACGCCTTATTGTAATATTGAAGGTCGAAACGAAGTGCCTGATACTTTGGACGAGCTTATAATTAAAGATGCTGAGCCAGTTTTTGAGAATGGTGCAAAAATGCAGCTTAATTATAATGTTCGTAATATCCATTTAGCTGTTGGTGCTAAAGTATCTCATATGCTTTATAAAAAATTTGGCAATTCATTGCCAGAAGCTCATTTGACTTTGCGCCTTAAAGGAAATGGCGGGCAGTCTTTAGGGGCTTTTGCGGTGCAGGGTCTAAAGATTGAGATGTTTGGTGATGCCAATGACTATGTGGGTAAAGGTTTATCAGGTGGATTTATTGTAGTGCGTCCATCTGCTTCATCCGAGCTAAAGACCGAAGATAATATTATCATTGGTAACACGGTTTTATATGGTGCAACTTCAGGCAAATTATTTGTAGCAGGTAGGGCAGGGCAACGCTTTGCTGTGCGTAACTCTGGGGCTTTAGCAGTGGTTGAAGGTTGTGGCTCTAATGGCTGTGAATATATGACAGGCGGTAAAATTGCCATATTAGGCTCAGTTGGTTTTAACTTTGGTGCAGGTATGACTGGCGGGGTTGCTTATATTTATGACGAATCTAATAATCTTGATAAGAAAATAAACAAGCAGTCAGTTAAAATAGAACCATTCACTTCTGATGAGGAAGAGGAGTTAAAACAAATTATTGAAGAACATGTTCAAGAAACAAAATCTGAATATGCTTTGCAAATGCTTGATAATTGGCACGATAGCTTGAAGAAATTTAAGATGGTGAGACCGCTTGATTAGATATGCGTGATATATATCACTGTATGATTTATTGACAAAACAGTGCTTTTTGTGTCTAATTTATACGAGACGTTGGCTTTATAAGGAGGTTGCGATGTCAGAATCATTAGAAGAACGCAGAGATAAACTCATGTCTATAAAAGAAGGGGCTGAAAAGTTATCTGAAGCTGATATAGCAGCAAAAGAAGCTATAGATTTATATGCTACTTATTCTAAGCTGGCGAAAAGCCTGTTTGAAGGTAATCGTTGTAAGCTCGATAACAATCCTACAAGTGTTAATGTGGTTGAAGCTATTGGCAAGATGGAAGCTTCTAAAAAAGAATATGTTGCATCTATTAATCCAGATATTGTTGATGTTAATGGCTCATTGGTGCAATCTGCAGAAAAATCTGTGTCAGGAATGGGCTTGGGTAAAATAGATGTTATGGGCGTTGGAACATCAGCTATAGCTTTTTCTACAGAGCAAGGAGATGTGCTACGTGTTGCGCCATCTGAAAATTCTGTAATAGGCGGCGCCTCTGGTAATAGATATAAAAACGATATGACAGTTCAGCCTAAGCAAACAATAGATGATGGAATTGTTAAAATTGAACAAGTAGAAAGAATGATTGGCCTAAATGACATTGTTAAACTGGCTAATAATGGTCAAGAAAACCCCGATCATCTTTCTAAATTAACAGAATTGATGATACTTAATGTTCCTGATGGATATTATGTAGCTGATCCACAGCCAGAAAACCTTGGTTTTTGTAAAGATGGTATGATGCGTTCAATGGATCCTGATGTTATCCCAAGCAAAAGCGACTTGGAAAAAGAAGCCCAAGCTAAGGGAGAGGAAAAAGGGTATGATCAAGATAAAATTGCTAAAATTTTGAGCAAGAAATTTATGAAGCTAGATATGCTTAAAGATAGTTGTAGTCTTGCAAACGCAGAAGGTTTGTCTCCTGAAATGAAAACTAGCTTAAAAAATGCTATTCCGTTTGCTGAGAAAAAAGTAAGTAATAATCAACTGGCTAATGCAATAAATAAAATAGCGGGTAATCAGCGATAGTTGTTTAGTTAAAAAAAGGGGGCTTGATTGAGCTCCCTTTTTTAATAGTTGTGTGGTTGATAGTTAGTCTAAAAAATGATTGTGACATTATTGGATAAATCGACTTAATGTTAATTGACATAATGCTTAAAACCTGCCTTAATTACCCTAGTTATACGAGTTAATAATAAGGGGGAGTAATGAACAAAAAAATAGCATTTATTAGTGATTTTGATGGGACTATTAGCCATGAAGATTTTTTTGATTCAGTTGCTGATAAATATCTCAATGAAGAAGCTCTTGCCCCATGGAAAGAATATTTAGCTGGTAACATAACTCACTTAAATGCCTTAAATCAGATTTTTGCAAAAATTAGAGTACCAGAAACTGAGTTGGTTGAATTTATTAAAACTATCAAGTTTGATAAAAAGTTTTTTGATACAATTGAGTTATGCCGTCAGAATAATATTCCTATTTATATTTGTAGTGCTGGCACAGATTATTACATCTTAAAAATGATTGGTGATAAGATAAAAGAATACAACATTACAGTTGTTACTAACCATGGAATTTATAGCGAAGATGAAGGTTTAAGGCTTGTTCCTCCGCAAGAAAATAGCCCATATTACGATGAAAAAGTTGGTATCTCAAAAGCCGCTATTGTTAAGCAAAAGCAAGAAGAAGGATACTTTGTGGTTTATGCAGGTGATGGTCCTCCAGATTTTGCTGCGGCACAAATTGCTGATGTGGTTTTTGCTCGTAAAATTCTCCTTCAAAAATGTATAGAAGCAGGAATTAAAACCGAGAGATTTGATAGTTTTGATAATGTAAGTGATTGTATAAAGGATTTAGTAAAATGATGCCATATACCAGTAAGCAAATTAATATCCCTTACTTGATGAAAGTGGGTAATGCTAAAATCCAGAAAATTGGTAAATATTTATCAGATAAAGATTTGAAAAATGTGGCGGTATTCTTTTCATTGGGAATGGAATCTGTAGTTGCAGAAGATTTGTATGTTGGTTTTGGTGAGCAGGGAATTAAAGTTGCTCACAAAGAAACTATAAATGACATTAATATTGAAGATATAGTTCATACAGCTTTTAAGCTACCTAAAGAAACTAAAGCTATCGTCGGAATAGGTGGAGGCAAGGCTCTAGATTATGCCAAATATTGCGCTCACCTTCTTCGTATTCCATTTATTAGTGTGCCTACATCAACCTCAAATGATGGCTTTTGTAGCCCCAATACTTCTTTGTTAGTAGATGGCAAAAGAAAAAGCATTAAGTCAACCATTCCATTCGGCGTGGTGATTGACTTGGACGTGATTAAAACCTGCCCGCCAATTTGTTTTTATTCTGGTCTTGGAGACATGGTTTCAAAAATCACGGCTTTGTGGGATTGGAAGCAGGCTTTCTTGAAGGGGTATGAGCGTTATAATGATTTTGCATCTTTAATGGCTTATAACTCACTTGATTTGTTGTTTATCAAACATTCTAGCGATATTACTTCTCCAGAGTTTCATAGAAGTTTGAGTAACTCCCTTTTGATGAGCGGTATCACGATGGAAATTGCGGGGACATCACGCCCTGCATCTGGCTCAGAGCATTTAATCTCTCATGCTTTAGATGAGATTGCTAAAAAGCCAAAAATGCATGGTATTCAAGTTGGTGTGGCAACTTATTTGTGCGCGCTTTTGCAAAATAATGAGAGCGCCGATATGGTTAAAGAATTTTTGGTTTCAACAGGCTTTGCTGAGGCCGTTAAAAAAGACCCTCTTGATAAAGAAGATTTTATCAAATCTCTTAAATTAGCTCCAAGCATTAAGGCTGATTTTTATACCATATTATCTGAAAAAGATTCATATGATAAAGCCGTTAAATTAATCGAAAGTGATGAACTCTTAAAAAGCTTTATTGTATAATCATATATTGCAAAATAAAAACCCCGACTAATCATCGGGGTTTTTAATTATCTATTCAACAATCTCCGATTTATCAAGGAGTAATAATGGCGGGTAGATACCAATCTTTTTTGCCATTGAGATGTTTATGATAATGCTTTTTTTCTCTGGCATGTTTATTGGGATATCATATGGTTTGATATTGTTGTTTAATATTTCAAAAGCTTTTTTACCTGCAAGCATTCCGATATTATAATAATGGTTTGAAACGGTTATAAGAGCGTTGCCATTCATAACCGCACTTTCGGCAACAGAAAAGATAGGCAATCCTTTTTCAACACAAGCATCTGCTACTTCTTTTTGGCGAAGGTTGATAAAGGCATCAACCCCAACATAAACCATTTCAGCACCACGTTCAGCAAGGCGATATATTTGATATTTTATGCTGTCGTCAACTGGCATGCCATTAGCATCTAAAGGGATAGGCTCTTCTAATAAATTAAAGCCTTCTCTTACTGCAATCTCGCGCAAAGCGGCTACATTTTGCATTGAGGCAGATTCTTGAGGGTTGTAGATTATGCCGAGTTTTTTAAATGGGATATATTCACGGGCAATTTTTATTTGGGCTTCTTCTGGTACAATATGTAAAACCCCTGTGATATTGCGTGCAGATGAGGCATAATTGCTAACTAGGCCGACACTAATTGGTTGAGCTACTACCATAAAAATCGCAGGAATGTCTTTAATATATGAACCATTGTTATAATTATTGATTGAGCCCAGCATTCCCATTGCTGTGGCGGTGCCCCATGTTATTACTAAATCAACATCTTTTGAGCGAGCCTCGTCAACAAAAACAGGGAAAACGCTGTCATCGTTTTTGGCATCACGTAATATGAATTCATATGGGAATTTTTTTTCATCAAGATAAGACCTAAAACCTTTGCAAGCACTATCACAACCATTCCAGACAACTGCATATATTTTATACTTATGTTCGCCAGTGTTATCTTGAGCATGTATGGTTTTTATTGTTGATAAGAAACATGTGATTGCAATCAGGGCTAATAATGTTTTTTTCATTTTTTGCCTCCGATTAATCCATCAATATGCAATCCTAGTTGAACCCAGCCCACACCTTCTGTAGCATTGCGACGTACTTGTTCAGTAAGGTTGTTATAGCCTTCAACTAATATGGTTTTGCCATCTTTTTCTGTAAAAGCTTTAGCGGGGTCGCCTGCTTTATATATTACATGCCCAACATTATCGGTTACTAGAATATAGCTTATTTCTGAATTGTTTTGCATGAGCATGTTAAATAAATCTTCAACATCGCCAATTACAGAAAAAGGAATGTTTAAATTTACCATGCTTTCAATTTTGCGGGCACTCCATAATGATAGCATTTTGCCTCTGTCATTTACGATAGGGGTCATGTTACCGCTGTATTTTGCTTCTAAATCACAGTTAAACAAATATCCGCCGCCACAAATAATTATAGCGTTTAATAATAGCCCTAATGCTGGTTTGCCGAGGGTGAACTTGTTAACAGAACGGAGTTTTTCTATGGCAGGGCGAGTAATTTCAATCAGATTATAGCTAAAGAACAAGTAATATATAATTAAAAATATACCAATGCCGAATGTAAAATAAACAACTGCCTCTTTAAGAATTGATGATAGAGCTTCATTTACAACTTTGGTTGCTGGAGCAAAGTTATAATCTAACAATAATCCACCAACATGTTCGCCTAAAACATTGGTTATAGGGGTGATAATTTGTGCGCTATTAGCATCATTAAAAACAAATTGTTCGCCATCTTTTAGCCAGTCATGGCGAAGTCGTGCGCCAATGTTGTCTTCTTTGGTGCTAAAAATAACCTGCATTGCTTCAAGGCTGTATAAGCTTACATTGCTTATATGAGAGCTCAAAGATAGTGAACTTTTTATAATTTGTTGGGCTTTAGATAAGCCATATAATTTAAACCCAGAGACTAACTCTTTTTCTATGTTTTTCTTTAAATCGGCAGCAACAAAATTATAGGATTCTTTGTAGTAGTCGTAGACCTTGTTTTTGGTGGCAGAATAATAATAAGCAGTAGTCATGGTAAGCGCAATCGCCCATAATAATACGGGTATTAACCATAGATGGTATCGTGATTCTTGAGTGATAATTGCTTCTTTTTGGTTTTCCATGATAATTCATCATAATTATTATTAAGCCCAAGCTTTTATATCATTTAAAAAATATAATTTCCATATATCTTGCGGGCATTTTGTGCAAAACAAGTTTTATCTTTACAAAAACAGCTTGTTTCCTATAATTTCAATAAAAAATAATGAGCGTTATTTAAGGATATAAATGCCGAATAAAAAACAAGATAAATCGCTGCCATATATAGCAAGGTGGATGGCGTATTTTACAATCTCTGTTAAAAAACTTTTTTCCCCGCAGAATTTTGTGACTACGGGTAGTTTTTTTATGGCTATAAGTGGCGCTGTTTTGGCATTATCTCCGTCTCCAGTAGGCTGGTTTGCTGTAATATTTTTTGTTGTTGGTGGCGTTATTGATATCATGCAAGAAGCAGAAGCTGAGATTAAAAAATTTCGCCGTAAATATCATCCTACATGGAATTCTTCTTTATACTCTCTAAGGGCTAAAAAGAAGGGTAATGAATATCAGTTTGATTTTGGTAATTTGGAAAAGTTTTTATCTATTACCTCGTTGGGCAAATTTATTATGACATTGGCCTGCGTTATGAAGGGTATAGATGGGTATTTAAGAGATTTAGACTTTATCTTTTATGGTAGTATCTTTTTAATTCTGGCATATATGGCATTGGCATTAGCTCCATTTATGAAAAAGAAATTGCCAGATAATGATGTTAGTAAATTAGCTGAGGCAGAACCAAATGTTAATTTGGTTAGACGCCTTTATGTAATTCGCAAAAAGATAAAAAGTCGCTTAAAATATTATCACGGCATGATAAAGCTAATAGTTACCGACCCGTTTGCTATGGGGGTTATCTTTTTTGGAGTAGGTTCCGCTGTTTTGTGTAGTGGATTAAGATATGATGAAACCGCCTTGTTTATTGATTTTACCTGCATATTAGGCGGAATGCTTCAAGCCGTGATTGATAAAAGGCATGAGCTAATAAAATATGCCCTTAAAGTCCGTCCTGTGTTTATTCGCCCCATATTATATAGGGAAAGACCGTTTCCTAAATTCTTGCGTAAATGGTCAGTTGCACAAAGTAATGCAATTATCAGTGATAATACTCAGAAATTGAGTTTTGTGGGTACCTCTATACGTATTATAAAAATTACATTAAAATATAACGCTGGTTTTTTAATGCAAGTGGCTGGCTTTACGGTTGCTGCAAATAATGCAGAAATTCCTGCTGTGGCATATGGTATTAACGGACTTAATGTTGCGACAATAATTTTTATATTGGCAAATGTTCATTTCGCATTGAAAGATGATACAAAACGCTTGAAAAAGAGTGTTGAGCTCGCATATGAGGATGTAAAAGAAATAACCCTTGAACCGCACGACATATAATTTATGAAAGTAAAATGATGGCAAAAAATAAAAACCCATTAATTGGAATAGTCTCGCTTGGTTGCCCAAAGGCTTTGGTGGATTCTGAGCGCATAATGACAAGATTGGCAAAGCTTGGTTATGGGGTTGCACCTTCGTATGAAGATGCAGAAGCTGTAATTGTTAATACATGTGGTTTCTTAAATAGTGCGGTTGATGAATCATTAGACGCTATTGCTGAGGCAATGGAGGCAAATGGAAAGGTAATTGTGACTGGTTGTTTGGGAGCAAATCCTGAAAAAATTAGAGCGAAAATTCCGAATGTTACAGCAATTACTGGCCCTCATAAATATGATGAAGTTGTAAAAGCAATTAAATCATGCGTCCCATTGTCATCAGATGCTATGGGTGCAAATGTTTCACCAGAAGGTTTACATTTAACCCCGCCTCATTATTCATATTTAAAAATTGGTGAAGGTTGTTCTGGCACTTGTACATATTGCATCATTCCAAAATTGCGTGGACCAATAACCCATCGTTCTTTTGATGATATTATGGAAGAAGCCCGAAACTTGTCAGATGCTGGTGTTAGAGAGCTGTTGGTTGTAGCACAAGATACTGGTCTTTATAAAGATGGCGATAAAAACATTGTAGATTTGTGCCGTGAGCTTGGCTCTCTTGATATGTGGGTGAGGGTTCACTACACATATCCATATAAGATTGTTGATGAGCTAGTTGAGCTAATGGCTGAAGGTGTTATCTTGCCTTATTTAGATGTGCCATTGCAGCATGCAAGTGCCAATGTTTTAAGGAATATGAAACGCCCTGGCTCGATTGAAGACTTGCTTAAAAAGATACAAAAATGGCGTTCAATCTGCCCAGATGTAGTAATTCGCTCTGGCTTTATTGTGGGTTTCCCTAAAGAAACAGAAGAGGATTTTGAAGAGTTGTTGCGCTTTATAAAAGAGGCAAAATTAGATCGTGTTGGTTGTTTTAAATTTGAACAAATAGATGGCGCAGAAGCTTCAGAATGGGAAGAGCAAATCTCAGAGGAAGTTAAGGAAGATCGTTGGCATAGATTTATGCAGGTTCAGCAAGAAATTAGCTTAGAAAAAATGCAGGCTAAAGTTGGTAAAACTATTGAAGTAATTATTGATGCCTCAACCCCAGATGGTGGAGTGGGCAGAAGTAAGGGTGATGCTCCAGATATTGATGGTTTGGTTTATGTTGATGGTTGGGAGTTAAACCCTGGAGATATAGTTAAAGTAAAAATCACCAAAGCTGATGCGTACGATTTATGGGGAGAGACTGATAATTAAACGCTTTAGAGATTGATAAATACCGATTAAACATGTATATTTTTGCCAAAGCAGGATTAATCTTATAAGGATTTTTTATATGAAGGGAATAGTATTAGCAGGCGGGTCAGGTTCGAGGCTTTATCCTTTAACCAATATTGTGTGTAAGCAGCTTTTGCCAGTTTATGACAAACCTATGATATCTTATCCGATGTCTATTCTAATGCTTATGAATATCAAGGACATTTTGATTATCAGCACGCCAGAAGATACTCCGCGTATTGAAAGTTTTTTTGGAGATGGTCGCCAGTTAGGGCTTAATCTTTCATATAAAGTTCAAGAAAAACCAAATGGAATTGCTCAGGCTTTTGTCTTGGGTGAAGAATTTATTGGCGATGATTCCGTAGCTCTTATTTTAGGCGATAATATTTTCTATTTGGGGAATCAGATAGATGTGATGCGTAAAGAAGCTAATGAGCTAAAAGACGGTGCGATGATATTTGGTTATCATGTGGTTGACCCACAGCGTTTTGGCGTTATTGAATATGATAAAGAATTTAATGTAATCTCAATTGAAGAGAAACCAGCTGTGCCAAAATCAAATTATGCAGCAGTTGGTTTGTATTTTTATGATAATAATGTGGTTAAATATGCCAAAGGTCTAAAGCCATCTAAGCGTGGCGAATATGAGATTACAGATCTTAATGTTGAGTATTTGAAATCTGGCAAATTAAAGGCAATGCCTCTAAAACGTGGTACTGCATGGCTTGATGCAGGAACGCCTGAGTCACTTTTGCAATCATCTAACTTTATTGGTATGGTCGAGCAACGACAAGGTCTCAAGATAGCCTGTTTGGAAGAGATTGCATATCGTAGAAAATTTATAAATAAAGAACAGATGCTTGAAATAATAAACTCCATAAAAGATGGTGTTGATTATAAAAAATACCTTATGAGAGTTGTAGAGGAATAAAATGCCTTTTATTAAGACAGAAATCAAAGATGTGATTATTTTTGAACCTAAAGTGTTTAAGGATTCAAGAGGATACTTCTTTGAAAGTTATAATAAAAAGTTGTTTGCCGATAATGGGATTGATGTTGATTTTGTGCAATCTAACCAGTCTTTATCTAGCTTTGGCACGATTAGGGGCCTGCATTTCCAAAAAGGAGATGCCGCTCAGGCTAAATTAGTTAGGGTAATTAAAGGTAAGGTTTTAGACGTGGCAGTTGATTTGCGTTCTAACTCACCAACCTTTGGCCTGCATGTTGTTGCAGAATTAAGCGATGAGAATAATCATCAATTATTTATTCCTCGAGGCTTTGCTCATGGTTTTGCTGTTTTAAGTGATGTAGCTATTTTTTCTTATCAATGTGATAATTTTTATTCCCCAGCTGATGATAGTGGAATTCTCTTTAATGATGCTGAATTGGCAATTAATTGGCAGATTGATTCTTCAAAGGCTATAATATCTGATAAGGATTTAAAGCAAGAAAGCTTTGCCCAATATAAGGAGAACCCATGTTTTTAGTTGTGGGGGCAGAAGGGCAATTAGGTCAGGTGTTTGCCAAGCATTTGGGCGATAAGGCTGTTTATTGTACTGTAAGTGATTGTAATATTACCAATCTTGCAGAGGTTAAGGCTACATTTAGCAAATATAAGCCTGAAGTGGTGATAAATTGTGCCGCTTATACCAATGTTGATAAGGCTGAAGCTGAAGATAGAGAAATATGTTTTAAGGTTAATGTTGATGGGGTTAAAAACCTAGCGATTGCATGTAATGAGATTGATGCCTTGCTTATTCATATATCAACGGACTATATTTTTGATGGTCAAAAAACATTTCCTTATACTGAAGATGATAAAACAGGTGCTATAAATGAATATGGCAAATCTAAAGAAGAGGCTGAAAAAGTTTTTGATGAATTGGTAAATAAAGGAGCCATCTTTAGAGCTTCATATTTATATTCTGAATTCGGCAATAACATTGTTAAATTGTTTAAAAAGCTTTTAACCGAGCGAGAAGCAATTAATACAGTGACTGACCAAAAAGTTACAATGACTAATGCGGATAGATTAGTTGAAGCAGTGATTGCTTTTATAGAAAGCGGTGCAAAAAAAGAGATATATAATCTTAGTTCATCAAATGAGCTGTCTTTTTATGATTTAGCAATAGAGATGCAAAATATATTAGCCTCTAAATGTCAAATAAACCCTATTGAATATAAAGATTATCCAAGTAAGATAGCAAGACCGAAATATTCAGTTTTAGATTCATCAAAGGCTGCGAGAGAATTAAAAGTCGAATTGCAAACATGGCAAGAAGGAATTAGCGAATGTCTAAAAAATCTATAATCGTAACTGGTGGTGCAGGCTTTATCGGTTCAAACTTTGTGCCGTACATGGTTGAAAAATACCCAGATTATAAAATTATCAATTTAGATGTAATGACCTATGCTGCTAATTTAGATAATGTCAAAGAAGCCTCAGACAAAGATAATTATCTGTTTGTTAAAGGTGATATCTGCGATAGAGCTTTAATCGATAATTTGATGCAAGAGCATGATGTTAGAGGTGTTGTGCACTTTGCCGCTGAGAGCCACGTTGATAATTCAATCACAGGTCCAGAAGCTTTTGTTAAAACTAATGTTATGGGTACATTTACATTAATTGATGCGGCTCGTAAATATTGGATGGACGCACCTTTTGAATATAAAAAAGGTTATGAAGATTGTCGCTTCCACCATGTTTCAACTGATGAGGTTTATGGTACGTTGGGTGAAACTGGCTTGTTTGAGGAAACAACTCCTTATGCCCCAAATTCACCTTATTCAGCCTCAAAAGCATCAAGTGATTTTATTGTAAGAGCCTATTGTAACCACAAGTAATTGTTCTAATAATTATGGTCCTAAGCAACATCCAGAAAAGCTTATTCCAAAAATTATTTCTAATGCAGCTAACGAGAAGCCTCTGCCTGTTTATGGTGATGGCTTAAATGTTCGTGATTGGTTATATGTATTAGACCATTGTAAGGGTATTGATTTTGTTTACCATAATGGTAAATCTGGCGAGACTTATAATATCGGTGGTAATAATGAACGTACTAATATTTATATAGTGAAAAAAATATGCGAAATTTTAGATGAACTAAAACCTCGTTCTAATGGCAAAAAACATGAAGATTTGCTGACTTTTGTTAAAGATAGGCCAGGGCATGATAAGCGCTATGCCATAGATGCAACTAAGATAACAAAAGAACTTGGTTGGAAGCCAGATGAAAATTTTGAAACAGGTATATTAAAAACTGTTGAATGGTATTTAAATAAAGTTTAATCATACAATGGTTATAAGTAGTTTGATATGATGCAATAATGTTTTATTTTTGCACGTGATTGTTCAACTTAATATAAAAAATAAGGTATAGATAGTTCTGGTCTGTGAAGGTGCACATTCGTTATTGCTAGGCTGAAAACTATCGTTAATTAGGTAATTATATATGGCACAATTTGATGTCGCTATTTCAGTGGTATTATACAACACAGACAAAGATGTTATCTCTGATTTGGTAGAAAAGGTTTTTGCATCTAGTGGGGATTTGAAGTTTAAACTATGTTTGGTTGACAACTCTCCACTTGCCTCTGATTATTCTGATATGTTAACTAAATTTGATGCCGATTATATTAAAGCTCCTATTAATGGCGGTTATGGTTATGGGCACAATATAGCCATCAATAAATACGCAGATAATTCAAAATACCATTTGGTGTTAAATCCGGATGTAATTTTGGCCTCTGATGAATTAAATCAAATATTCCATTATATGGAAGCTAATACCAATGTTGGTTTGAGCTCCCCTAAAATTTGTAATTTGGATGGTTCTCCACAATATGTGGCAAGAAAATTGCCTGAAATTACAGATGTTATCCTTAGATTTTCATCCATATTTATTCCTAAGCTGATTAACATATTCTCAAATAAAGTTAATGAACATGTTTTAAAAGAATATGCTGACGCGTATGAACCATATTATGCTCCATATATTTCAGGTTGCTTCATGTTTATGCGTTCAGATGTTTTAAAAAAAGTTGGTGGGTTTGATGAAAAATTCTTTATGTATTATGAAGATGTAGATTTATCAAGAAGAATGTTAGAGCAAGCAGACAATGTTGTGATCGCCAATGTGAGTGTTAAACATGGCTGGGAAAGAGGTTCTCATAAAAAAATCACTTTGTTAAAAGCTCATGTTAAGTCAGTTATATATTACTTCCGTAAGCACGGCTTTGTATTTGATAAGTCAAGATGCAAGCTTAATATACGTGTTGGTGTTGTAAAATAGGTGTTTATATCTATGTCACTGTTTAAAAAGTTGGGTGCTTTCGCTGTCGTATTATTATTGTTGATATTCTTATTAATAATTATCACTCCATTTGATAAGTTAATTCTAAAAGCATTAACCAGAAACATTTCTCATCAGACACCACAAGAACTTGCTTCTTTGGATGGAATAGTTGCAATAAGCCCATTTGGTGAAGAAAATGATGATGGGGTGTTCGTAATAAATGAACGCTTTAAGCTATCCATAAAAATACACCAAGAATATCCTAATAAGAAAATTATTTTTGGAGGGGCTTGTCCGAGTTATCCTAATTGTAAATATAGAAACAAGGAAAGGGTTGTTCGTTATTTTGTGGAAAATAATATAAGTATTGAGAATATCTATTTTGAAACAGAATCAAAAACAACCAATGAGAATGCTAAATTTATTTCTAAATTATATCCAGAGGTAAAAGATGGCAAGTGGGGGTTGGTTACATCTGATTATCATATGGCACGTGCGTTAATGAGCTTTAGTAAATATGGTGGAGAATTAAACCCCATTCCAGCTAAAAGCAAAATAAATAAATGGCTAATGCTGAAGCTTGAATGGCACGAGCTAGTTGGTTTTGTTTATTATAAATATTTTCTACCCGAATAATTCGTGGCGGATTGGTGTGGCGAAACACTGTTGTAATAGGAGCCTTTGTTCATTACATATGTGTTTTTATTGGTGATGTTTTACCTCTAATGTTGTTTGTTTGCTTAAGTACGTGCTGTGGATAATCTAGATTAGCTAAGAATCCCTCAAAGCTATGTTGCCGAGGTAATGTTTTAGCAGTTAATGCTGTTTTTGTAAGCTACAGAAACGTGATGTAGTGTATTTTGTAAAGCTGTAATGCGTTTTCTACTTTTTAGGAGTAACTTTGTTTGTTCGCACGTCATACGGCTTAGTTGGTCTGTGCCATACTCCATCAGGGGTTTTTATTCTTCCGTCTTTTAGTATTACGCTTGAGAATATTTTCTGAGAATTAAATCTAGCGACACTGTTTCTACAGTCGGAGGCGGGTTTTGTTTTTTGTTTTTTGAAGGCATAAGCTTTTGCAAAGGCATAATCATATATAGCTTTGCTGGCTTCATCATCGGTTTTAACTTTTGCCTTAATTATAGTATTTACAATAAATTCATATTCAGGGAGCTTTTTTGCTTTGCAGGCAAGGGCAATCCCTGCAACTGTAGCATAGGCTTTGGTTTCTTTCTCTGTTAAGGAGTCTTCGGCATGCAAATAGCCTGTGTTGGCTAGCATAAACATTATAAAACTTAGCAAACAAAGCTTTTTATGCATTTTTTTTAACAAAATAATAACCTCTTCTTGCATAGGCAAAAAATATCTGTTATGAACATAGCAGAAATGCTCGGATTGTTAAAGAAGCTTTTGTAAGCTTTAACAAGCATTTTACTATTGACATTGAGTGATAATATACGTATTGTTCAATCTCGTTGAGAATAACAGTTTTCATGGGGAATAAAAAAATGAAAGTTCGTAACTCCCTTAAATCGGCAAAAATCAGGGACAAAAATTGTAAAATTGTTCGCCGCAAGGGCCGTGTATATGTCATTAATAAGTCAAATCCCCGCATGAAGGCTCGTCAGGGCTAGTTTTAGGGTTTGGTTTAAGACAAAACAATGTAGGCACCTAATTGGGTGCCTTATTTGCGTTTAAATACATTTAAAATAAAACATTGATTACTTAACTATATCTGTTTATTAACTTGCGATTGCATGGCATGTATAGAGTAAGTCCATGCAAAAACTATAGATTCTTTGCTAGATATTTTGAAGTTTTAATAAATTTATACTCACTCACTAGTCGGGTGGAAATGATTGCCAATCTAATTAGATATATAAATTGCTAGGCTAGAATCTGCTTGGCTAAGCGGGTGAGGGGGATTTGCAATATAAAACAAAAGCCAGAAATATATTTTTCTGGCTTTTAATGTTTTTAAGTAGCTAAGAAATTATTCAAAGCTAGCAGGTTCAACATCTGGGTGCTTTTCTGGGTCGATATAAGCAATTCGCAAGATGTTAGTTGTGCCTTTTTTACCAAATGGGTGACCAGCTGTTATAATTAGCTCGTGCCCAGGTTTGGCAAGTTTATGGTTAATAGCGTGACGGATAGCTTTTTCTTCAATAGCTGCAAAATTATCAACTGAAGAAGAAATAACAGGGCATGTCCCCCATACTAAAGCCATTTTGCGGGCTACTTTTTGTGAAGGAGTTAAACATAAAATAGGTAGACAAGGGCGCTCTCTAGCAGCTCTCATTGCAGTTGAGCCAGACATGGTATAAGTAACAATAGCAGCGGCTTTTTTTAGTGTCATTGCAACTTGACGTGCTGCATTTGTAACTGCGTCAGCTCCAGTGTCTTCTGGTGCAAAGTGGCTGCTGTCCATTATTTGTCTGTATAATACATCTTCTTCAACTTCGTTAATAATGCTGTCCATCATAGTAACTGCTTCAACTGGGTATTTGCCAGCAGCTGTTTCAGCTGAAAGCATAACAGCATCTGCACCTTCATAAACAGCAGTAGCCACGTCAGAAGCTTCAGCTCTTGTTGGTACAGGATTGTCAATCATAGATTCGAGCATTTGAGTTGCAACAATAACAGGGCGACCAACTTTGCGACATGCTCTGATGATAGTTTTTTGTAGAACAGGAACGCGTTTAAGTGGGCATTCAACACCTAAATCACCACGTGCAACCATAATGCCGTCTGATTTAGAAATAATTTCTTCTAAATGCTCTAAAACACTTGGTTTTTCTAATTTTGAGATGAGCCATGCTCTGCCATCTATTAATTGTTTAGCTTCTTCAACATCTTCTGGGCGTTGCACAAATGATAGGGCAACCCAATCAACACCAAGGCCTAAGCCGAATTCTAAATCTTTTCTATCTTTTTCAGTTAAGGCAGAAATTGGCAGAACTACATCAGGAACGTTCACGCCTTTGTTGTTTGAAATCTCTGTGCCATATACAACTTCAGTATCAGCAAAATCTTTGCCACAATTCAAAACTTTAAGTTTTACTTTCCCATCGTTAATAAGCAGAGATTGCCCAACTTGCATAACTTCAAAAATTTCTTTGTGAGGGAGGTTAACTCTAGTTTCATCACCAAGCTCTTTAGATAAATCGAGTCGTAATTTGTGACCAGGTTTAACAGCTATTTTATCGTCTTTAAATTTGCCGACTCTGAGTTTTGGACCTTGCAAATCCATCACAATACTAATTGGACGGGATAATTTTTTCTCAATCTCACGGATAGTGTCATATGTAGCTTTGTGGTAGTCGTGAGTTCCGTGGCTAAAATTTAGACGGAATACATCTGCGCCAGACGCTAGCAATTTCTCAATAATCTCGGGGGAATTGGAAGATGGTCCCAAAGTTGCTACGATTTTAGTATAGCTTTCGTGTTTCATGGTATATTTTCCTGATGTTGTAACTTTATGCACTATATACGAATAAAAATAATTTTTCACAAAAAACTTAATTATTTTGTTCAAAAAAAACCAAATTCTTGAATTTTCTGCATTATGACTATATTTTGCAGTAGTTAAAACAAATTTAATTTTTATGGAGATAGCAATGAGTGATGTTGATGGAATTGCAGCAGAGAGGCTTCAATCTTTTATCGAAAGAATCGAAAGATTAGAAGATGAGAAAAAAGCACTGCAAACAGATATAAAAGAAATTTATGCAGAGGCAAAATCTGCTGGCTTTGATGTTAAGATTATGCGTCAAATCGTTAGACTTCGTAAAATGGACGCATCTGATCGTGATGAAATGGAATATTTGCTAGACGTATATAAAAAAGCGTTAAACCTCTAATATTTATATTTAGTCACCTTACAAAATAGGTGAGGCTGATTATATAGAGCGTGCAAAGTAATTTTAGGAAATGTTTTCCTTTAATATTTTTCAAGGAGTTAAATAATGAAAATTGCTATTCCCAGAGAGATCGCCGAAGGGGAAGCTAGAGTTGCTGCTGTGCCAGACACAGTAAAAAAATACGTAGCTTTAGGTTTTGAAGTTTCGGTTGAGAAGAATGCCGGCATGAAATCAGGATATGCCGATGAAGAATATAAAAATGCTGGAGCTAAAATTGTAGCTAAGGCTGATGCCTTGTATAAGGACGCCGACGTTGTGCTCAAAATTAAAGCCCCTGAAGCTGAAGAACTTTCTTTAATTAAAAAGAACACTATAGTTCTTGCTCACTTTAACGCTCTTGGCAATAAAGATATGATGAAAGATTATGCAAAGGCAGGTATTACTGGTTTTGCAATGGAGCTTATGCCACGTATTTCTAGGGCTCAAAGCATGGATGTTTTGTCATCACAAAGTAACTTAGCTGGTTATAAAGCTGTTATTGATGCTTCATACCACTTTACTCGCGCTATGCCAATGATGATGACAGCGGCAGGAACAATCGCTCCTGCTAAAGTTTTGGTGCTTGGTGCTGGTGTTGCAGGTTTGCAAGCTATCGCTACAGCTAAAAGACTTGGTGCAGTAGTTTATGCTTTTGACGTTCGCCCAGCAGTTAAAGAACAAGTAGAATCACTTGGTGCAAAGTTTGTTGAAGTTGAGTCTGAAGAAACTAAAAACGCCGAGACTAAAGGCGGTTATGCTAAAGAGATGTCAGAAGATTATAAAAAGAAACAATCTCAAGCAATTGCTGACCAATTGAAAAAAACTGATATCGCTATTTCTACCGCGTTAATTCCAGGCAAAAAAGCACCAATTCTTATCACTAAAGAGATGCTAAAAGATATGCGTCAAGGTTCTGTGATTGTAGATTTAGCAGCCGAAGCTGGCGGTAACTGCGAAGCTACTAAGCCAGGTAAAGTTGCTGAGGTTGACGGTATTAAAATTATTGGAACAGAAAATATCACATCTGAAGTTTCAAGTGATGCCAGCACATTATTTGCAAAAAACATCTTAAACTTCATTACTCCAATGATTGATAAAGAAACTAAAGAGCTCAAATTCAATTATGAAGACGAGTTAGTTAAAGGTACATGCATTGTAAAAGATGGAAAAGTTGTTCATCCGATGTTAGCTGAACAAGGAGGAAAATAAGATGCAAGCTGAAGATTTAGTTCAAGGCGCGGTTGGCGTGGCTGAACAAGCTGGAAAGGTTGCTAATATGGCAGCTGATTTAGCTGTTGAAGCGTCAAAATATAGGATGCAAGAAGCAGCTAATGCTGTGGCAAAAGCAAGCGAAAGTGGTAATGACTTTTGGTTGTTGTTCACAATCTTTGTATTAGCCTGCTTTGTTGGTTATTACGTAGTATGGAAAGTTACACCTGCATTACACGCACCATTGATGAGTGTGTCTAACGCGATTTCAGGTATTGTTATCGTCGGTGCGATTGTAGCTGCTGGTTCTGCTGATTTTACTGGTGATAAATTCATCGCTTTAATCGGCGTAGTGTTAGCTTCAATTAACATTTTTGGCGGTTTTGTGGTTTCACAACGCATGCTCGCAATGTTTAAGAAAAAGAAAAAACAAGAAGCAGAGGGAGTAAAGTAAGATGATGTATAATTTAACTATGGCTTCCTATATTGTTGCTAGCATATTGTTCATTACCTCTATCAGAGGTCTTGCCTCACCAGAAACAGCTCGTAAAGGTAATGCTCTTGGTGCAACTGGTATGTTGCTTGCTATTGTTACAACCTTTATCTCACCAGAGGTTCACTCTTATATGTGGATTATTTTGGCGATTATAATCGGTGGTGTAATCGGTACTTATAGTGCATTAAAAGTTAAAATGACAGGCTTGCCTCAAATGGTAGCTGCTTTTAACGGTCTTGGTGGTTTGGCTTCTGTAATGGTGGCTATGGCAGAAATCGTAGCCTCAGAAAAAGGCGGAGTTGCCGAAGGTGCATTGTTAGAATCTGCCCTTGGTATGGTGATTGGTGCTGTGGCTTTTTCTGGCTCTATTGTTGCTTTTGCAAAATTGCAGGGGCTTATGTCTGGTCAGCCAATAACATTTAAATTCCAACAATTACTCAATCTATTATTGCTTGTTGCTATTGCAATATTGATTGGTGAGTTTGCTATGACAGGCTGTATCTATACATTCTATATCTTAGCTGCTCTTTCAATTTTGGTTGGTTTCTTACTAGTTATTCCAATCGGTGGTGCAGATATGCCTGTGGTTATCTCTGTGCTTAACGCGTATTCTGGTTTTGCTGGTGCAGGTATCGGTTTCACATTGCATAACAGTTTGTTGATTATCACAGGTTCTATCGTTGGACCTTCAGGCTTAATCTTGTCATACATCATGTGTAAGGCGATGAACCGCTCACTATTCAACGTAATAGTAGGTGGCTTTGGTGGTGATTCAAACGCTGCCGCAGCTGGTGTAACAGGTGATAAAAACGCAAAAGCTGGTAACGCAGATGACGCTGCATTTATTATGAAAAATGCACAAAAGGTTATCATTGTCCCTGGTTATGGAATGGCCGTATCTCAAGCACAACACGTGCTAAAAGAAATGGGCGATGTGCTAAAGAAAGAAGGTGTAGAAGTTAAATACGCAATTCACCCTGTAGCAGGTCGTATGCCAGGACATATGAACGTGCTTTTAGCCGAAGCTAATGTGCCATATGAAGATGTGTTTGAAATGGATGAAATCAATCGTGAATTTGCAACAGCCGATGTAGCTTACATCATTGGTGCAAATGACGTAACCAACCCATTGGCAAAAACAGATTCATCAAGCCCAATCTTTGGTATGCCAATTCTAGAAGTAGATAAAGCCAAAACAGTATTCTTTGTAAAACGTTCGCTCTCCGCAGGTTATGCAGGCGTTGACAATCCTCTTTTCTATGCCGATAACACAATGATGTTATTTGCAGATGCTAAGAAGATGACGGAAGAAATTGTTAAAGCAATGGCATAATAAACATCTTTCTAGGGGAAGCTACTGCGTCGCCTTTGCTCTCACAAAATTCATGTACTAATTGTACACTAAAATTTTGCTCGTGCTTTGGCTTCTAGTATCCTCCTCTTATAAAAATGTTTTTATCCTAAACATATAAAAAACCGCTCTTGATTTAAGAGCGGTTTTTTCGTTGGTTGGGTTATATCACAGAGATAATTTCTTGCTCTTTTAAGCGAGATTTTGGTAATTTGGCGTTGATGTCATCATCTGAGCGGTAGCCAACGGCTACTAATGCCAAGCTGGCTAAATTCTTTTCAGCTAGTTTAAATTCTTCATCAAAGATTTTGGCATCAAAGCCTTCAATCGGCACAGCATCTAAGCCAAGGTCTGCTACTCCAAGTAAAAAGCTACCCAAACTTAAATAAGTTTGTTTGGCTGTCCATTGAGGAAGGTCTTTAATAGTCTCTTTGTGTAAGTTTACAAAGTAACTTCTTTTATCATGTTGTACCTTTTCTTCATCTGCTGATGAAAAACGACTGTCAGCTTTTTCTTGCTCGGTTAGTTTGGCAAGATAAGTATCGTCAATGTCTGTTTTGGCACAAAAAGCTACTACATGACTAGATTTAAGCACTTTATTAAGGTTGAAATCAAAACCACCTTGTGTGGCTTTGGCAAATCGGGCTTTGCCTTCATCGCTTTCTGCAATGATAAAATGCCATGGCTGAGAATTTACACTTGATGCAGAAAGGCGGAGTAATTCTTTTACTTTATTAAAATCTTCTGTTGTGATTTTTTTATCTTGATTGAATCTTTTGGTTGAATAACGTTTTTTTGCAGTATCTATAATAGACATGTTCATAGCTCCTAATGTTATTGTTATTATTATTTAGCTAAGATAGGTAGCGTTTTTATAAATTACAAGAACACGGGTGACCAAAGTTGTCCGCCGTCTGTCCAAAGGCGATTTACACCTCTATCCATCTTAAAGATTGAGTTAGTACCTAGATTGCGCTCATAAAATTCTGCATAGTTGCCGACATTTTTGATCATAACCTCAGCCCAGTAGCTTTCGAGGCCCATAGCTTTCCATAATTTTGGGTTGGTTCCTAAAAGGTTTTTAACTTCATCATCATTACTTGCTTTATATATATCAACATTCTTTGAGGTTATGCCTTTTTCTTCTGCCTTAATCATTGAATATATAACCCAATTTACAATATCTCTAAATTTTATATCTGTGCTTCTAACCACTGGGCTTGATGGTTTTCTGTCAATTACCTCGGGTAAAACAACCAGCTTCATGTCATCGGGGAAGTTGCCGAGCAAGCCTGCTTTTAATACTAATTGATCTTCGCTTAAAAGCTCACAACGATTTAGAAGGAATGCTTCTTTTAGCTTTCTGATATTTGGCTCAGGTACAGTTATAAATTTTAACTCATAATCATGATTAAATTTTTCTAAGTTTTTGCGGTTGGCGCTATTAGATAAAACACAAACTCGAGATTCTTTATAACTCTCCATAGAATTTTTCTCTGGGTTATAGTGAGCCATAAACCCCTGCATAGAATAGAAAAGTACACCTGTGAAATCTACATTGTTAATTAAATCATCAGATGCTGTCCATGGTGTTG
This sequence comes from Rhodospirillales bacterium, assembly GCA_003252195.1. Classification (GTDB taxonomy): domain Bacteria; phylum Pseudomonadota; class Alphaproteobacteria; order QKFK01; family SZUA-500; genus SZUA-500. The sequence continues at coordinate 12,994 of QKFK01000177.1, read as the reverse complement.
CGCCTAATAATAAATCTATTTTACCTTTTTTTAGCGCGGTAAATCTGTTTTCTTTGCTGATATCTATCATGTCAAATTTATCGGGCATGCCAAAAATGGCTATGCTAACAGCATTACAAAAATCTGCATCTACGCCATGCCAATATCCGTTTTCTTTATAGGCATATGCTCGGCTTTCAAGAGAGGTTCCGCATAAGAGTTTGCCTCTGAGCTCTATTTTATCAATTACCTCGCCAGCATGGGCTTTAGGAATGAAAAAGCATAGTAAGAATACGATTGTTATAAATATTTTGCTGTTCATATGATATAATACCTTTGTGTAATGCTTTTATAGCATACATAAAAGAAACAACTAAGGGTACTTTTTTTTATGATAAAAAGAATAAGAATGTATTTAAGTCTCTTGGCAATATATTTATGTTTACTCCCATTAGGAGTTAGCTTCTTTCGCCTTGATAAATTAAACATCGATTGGCGCGATGCTAGCTTTGCGTCAACTCAGCAATCTCCGTTGCCATCGGAAGAAAAAGAAGCCGTAGTGCAAGTGTTTAATGCTAGGCTTTATGGGGCGAGGGGAGCTTATGGTGTACATACATGGTTAGCTGCAAAGCCAAAAAATGCTGAAAAATATACTAGATATGAAGTAATAGGCTGGAATTTGCGCAGAGGCAAGCCTGTTATAAATATTTCCTCAGATAGAGAGCCAGATGCTAAATGGTACGGCGAGCCCCCAACGCTAATTAAAGATGTTCGTGGTGAAAAAGCTGAGGTGATTATAGAAAAACTTAAAAAATTTGGTGGGGCTTATCCATATCCTAAGGCATACACCGCTTGGCCTGGACCTAATAGCAATTCGTATATTGCATATTTAGGGCGTAATATTCCAGAGTTGGAGCTGGTTATGTCTCCTCTTGCGATTGGTAAAGATTATCTATATTCTAATAATGGAGAAGCAAAGTTTTTTGATAAAGCCGTTAGCGGTACTGGGTGGCAGTTTTCTCTAAATGGTTTGTTTAGCATAACACTTGCTAAAGATGAAGGCTTGGAGATAAACTTGTTTGGGGTGGTAAGTGGGGTTAGCCCTCTAAGACTATCGCTAAAACTTCCTGGTATTGGAGAGCTCGGTTTTAATAAGCGGAGTAGTTCATAATAATGAGAAATAATATGCTTAAAAAAGTTGTTGTGTTAATGTTTGTTTGTCTTTGGGCTTTTCCTGCTAAAGCAGGAGTAACAGAGGCTAGAGCTTGGGCTGATAATATTGCAAATCAGCTCCTTAGTTCTTTTAATATAGCAGACAAATATGATCGCTATGATGCTCTTGATAAGATTATAGATGATAATTTAGATACAGACTTTATTTCTAAATTTGTAGCTGGAAAATACTGGCGAGTAATGAAGCCTGAGCAAAAAACACAATATCAAAAAGTGTTTAGAGATTATATTATGGCTACTTATAAAACGCTTCCGTTGCAATTTAAGGAAACGATCAAATACACGGTGAATTCCTGTGTAAAAGGAGCTAAAGAAGGCGAATATATTTTAGATAGCGATGTGATGGTTCCTGATTTTGATGAGCCAATGAAATTAGTGCTATCTTTGAAAGAAAAGGGGAATTCGTTTGTTCTGTTTGATGTGAAGATAAATGGAGCGAGCCAGCTTATTGTTTATCGTGATTTAATAACCAAGATGGTGGCTGAAGCTTATGAGGACATAAATTGGTTTATTGAGGATTTGCAAAAAGCAACTGATAAGATGGTAACTCAACTATAAATATATTTGCCTCACATATATGAAGTTTATAATAAAATAAAGCCCCTTAAACGGGGCTTTTGTGTATTTACAAGTTATATGACAGAGTGAGGATAAGCTCTAATTATGCTATGCCAATTATGCAAATATTGAGTGGCGATAATAATTATTAAAATGCTATCATATATTGTTAAAAAACTTTTGTTAGAGCAAACAGAAAATCCATATTGGTATTAAAGCTGTGGAATGATTATTTATTGCACAGTAGAGATTGTGTGATGGCTAGAACTTAATTTTTTTGCCGCCAATGCTCAAAGTGCCTCCAACTTTTGATTCTTCTTCTTCTTCAGCTTTTTTCTTAGCTTCTTTTTCCATTGCAGCTTTTGTTTCAGCTTCTTTTTTAGCAGCCTCATCAGCAGATAATGGTTTTATAACACCCTTTGATGTTTTGATTTTTGCTTGTTCTGCAATTTTTGCAGCTTCATCAGCTTTCTTTTTAGCTTCTTCTTCGGCTTTGCGTTTTTCTTCTTCTAAGCGCTTGCGCTCTTCTTCGGCTTTGCGTTCTTCTTCAGCTTTCTTTTTGGCTTCTTCTTCGGCTTTGCGTTTTTCTTCTTCTATACGTTTGCGCTCTTTTTCTTTTTCAATAATTACATCTGCGTCTTTATCTATATTTTTATTGATATAGTCATTTTCCATATCTATCGCATTTTTTAGAGACATTACCTCATTTATAGAAGAATCAACCTCGGTTAGGAAGAGCTTAACCTTATCTATAGAGCTTTCATCAGCACTTTCTGTTAGCATTTTTTTTGCGCTGTTAAGGTAGCGAGTTATAGAATCATCATTATTCCTAATTTTTTCTAATCTATCATTGTAATCAGTAGGTATTTCAAGATTGTCGCTTTCTGCTTTTACCTTTTTGTTAGCATCAATAATTATATTACTGATGTTTGCAAATATTGTTTTTGCTTCGGCGCTAATATTGTATATCTCATTATACCTATCTTGTAATGATAGTTTGGCTACCATTAATTCTATTTTCTGTAGTGTTATTGACGCGTTATATGCTGCATCTTGAACTAGATGTTTTTGTTCGTCAGTGGCTTCTACATCTTTAAAATCATATGTTGTGTTGCCGTTTATTATTTTATCTATTTCTTTTAAGCCTTGTTCAGACTGCTCAATGTAAGATTTAATATTTGTAAGTTCAGCATCAATAGCTGTGTTTTTATATTCACCAATTATGGCAATAGCTTTGTTATTTGTCTCTTTGATTTGAGCGATACTTTGAGCGGCTTGGTTCTTGCTCTCTTCTATCATTGATAGTTTTTCACTACTTTCAACTTGCTTTTTTGCTAGTTCAGAGGCTTTTATTTGCTCTTCTATCTTTGCAAAATGAGTTTCTAATTCAGAAGCTTCATATAGTGTTTCTGGAGATTCCATTGAGCCTTTTAAGGCAACATTAATAGGGGGCAAGTCTTCTATATTCTTGAATGAAATTTGGCTTTTTGCTTCAATTTCCCACTTGTTAGTATCACTAATAAATACAAGCGAAACTTCGGCATTGGGGAAAGCTATTTTAATCTCATTTGAGCGAATTATACCATTGTTAAAGTCTATCTCAGCATCAAGGTTGTCAAAGCTTGTGATGCCTTGTTCTAGATTTTCTTGTAGCATTGATATAGTGCCATCGGCAGTTTTTTTATTTTTAATCTTTTCTTCTAAAATATCTAGAGCCATTCCCTTAATCTTGCCACCATGAAAATGATACGAGGCATTAGCAACAGCTTTTCTGTTAAACTCTCTTAGCGATTTACCTTTAGTATCCCATTTTAGGTTAAGGTCATATGTGGTGTCAGATATATCGTATAAAGAGCTACCTAACAGAGGGGCTTTAGATTGAGCTTTTTCTAAGTTTAAATTGCCAATAAAAGTTGTTGCATCTCGAGCATCTAAAGAACAATTAATATCTATTTTACCGCCATTATATCCGCCTTTAAGCTCGTTTATTTGCAGTAATTTATTGTTTAATAAGAATTTTAATGATGCGTTGCTGATTTCTTTGTCGGCATATATAAGCTTGTCTGTGGTTATGTTCACATCTGCATCAATGAGGCTTAGGAATGATAAATCTAAGTCTCCAGCAACTGTTGATGGTTTTCTAAGTAAGATATTTTTAAATGCAGCAACATTGTTAAACCATGGGTGTTTGCTAAGAGGTTCTTCAATTATGTATTTTGGTATTGATGAAACATATGTTAAGTACGGATTTGTGTTCTGTGAATTTGCAAATATATGTTTGTTTTCTAGAGACGCAAAAGTCATGTTTTTAGGGAAGAATTTTGATACATCAATTTGGTTAATGCTACCGTTTAGTGTGACTTTTGGTTGAGGGTTGATTGTAGATAATTGAATCTCTCCCTTGTAGTTAATTGCTCCGATAAACAAATCGGTTGATGCAAAAGTAAGGTCGTTTTTTGTACCGTTAATTCGGTTAACCATTTTAAATACGCCCAAGTTTGGTGTCCTTGGTACATATGTTGGCTTAAATAAATGAATTAGATCGAGCGTTTCATTGCTTCTAATATCGGATATAAAGTCGTATTTTCGACCCGTGTCAGATTTAGCGATAGATCCTTTTGCGTGCCAATATATTCCGCCACCTTGAAGCAATAGATCAGAGCTAATATTTTCTTTGTTGCCGTTAATAATGCCTTTAAATGAGCTTTGACCAAATTTTGATATATCAAACGATTTTGGTTCTAAGCTTAGTCTTGATAAAACATATTTAGGATTTTCTGATGATATTTCAAATCCAAGATTTTGAACATTTATATTGTCACTGCCAAACCCAGAAAGTCCGCCAACTACACTCACAGATGCTCCTGCTAAGTTAGATATTTTAAATGAACTCAGGGTCATGTTTCCATTGGCTAAAGAAAAGTCAGTGCTTAATGTTAGTAGGGGTACCCCTCCATAAACAATGCTATTTGCACTTAGGCTAGCGTTTGCATCATAGTTATTCAATATTGATGATTTTTTAAATAAATCACTTAGAGATGTTAGGTAATCTACAGATGTTTCTTTTTTGCCTGGTTCGTTGTATCCGTCAAAATTTATCTCATCTAATTTTAATGACACACCCATCGTTGGACGCTCAGTGCGAAGCATGTTTAGGGCTAGCTCTGCATTTGTTTTATCAAATTTTATTTTTGCATCTGGTAAAATTATGGAGTCATTTGAGAGCTTAAATGTAGTGTTAATTGATGCTTCTCTAAAACCAACGGTTTTATCGTCAGTTGAACCAACTTCTAGCCATGACATAACGTTCTTTAAATTTTGGGTGTCGATATTTAGTTGACCACTAAAAGAAGGTGTTTCACTTTTTAAATCTGTTTGAGCTAACAAAGAGAATGATGTGTTTCCAGGTAAGAAACTCTTGAGCTCTTTTATAAAGAGATTGCCCTTTTCAATATTTATGTTGGCGCTTGTGTCTCTTATTGATCCGTCTTTGTAGTTGATTAAGTTAATCAATGCCATAAACTCAATATCTGTGTATTGAGGCAATTTAATAGATAACTCATGGCCCTTGTTTTGCTCTAAATATCTTTTGCTGTAGGTGACAAAATTGTCAGATATTAACTTAGAGAATTGCAATTGTAGTTTTAGGTGGTCGTTGTCGCCCTTGCTACCAACTCTATATTCTCCAATACCCGCAGCAGCATTTTCGCCATATTTGAATACAAGGTCAGTGAGCTTGTATAATGGTTTGTCGCCATCTAATGTCATGTTGACTGCAAAAGGCATGGCTAGTTCTTGGGCTAATGTTTCATTTGGCCAGATAAATGGTATAAGTTTATCTGGTTCTTGCACGTTAAATGATACATCGCCTTTTAACTTATAATTATTTTGATTATCTGGAGTTGCTATACCACTAAATCCTAAAAATGCTTTTGCCTCTGCTTGAGATAAAGCAATGCTAAAATTATAGGGGGCGTTGTTAATTAGTTTTTCAATAGATATCGCAAAGCCAGAAGGAACTCCTTTAAACTTACCGCTACCTTCTATGCGGAAAGGACCTATAAGGCTATCGGCAATTATTTCAGCATTAACATTTTCTAGTCGTTGAGTGCTTTTTCTCTCTATATCGCTATATATAACGGTAGAGTTCTCTATCGTTATAGATGAGAAAGACACGCTACTCCCGCTACCAGTCTTTTTTGCTTGTTCAATGGCAGGGAAGTTCCAGTTAAAAGAACCATCGGCAAATTTATCTACAATAATAGTTGGGTTTTTTAATGATACGTGTTGAATATCTAATGAGCCTTTTAATAAAGACATCAAATCTATTTTTACGCTTATTCCTTCAAGCTCCATCATATTGGGTTTAGAGCCACTTTCCTTGTTCGGAATAATTACTTTTCCTGTGTTAATCGTTGTAGATGGGAAAATAGATAAATCAAGATTACCTTGAATTATGATGTCTCTGCCAATAATGCCTTTTACCTTTGATGACATTTCTTGCTTGTATTTGTTCCAGTCAATAAAGGACGGAGCAGCCAATAGAGCACCTATGGCTAAAACAAATAATAATATCAATATTAAAACTACTTTTTTCAAAGGGTTCTCCGCAAAAGCCTCTAAGCTATTAATATATATAACAGATTATAAAAACCTGAAGCGCAAATCAAGACAAAAGCCCTGCATTTATAATATACAGGGCTTTTATTAATCAGCTATGAATATTTGCTTAAATTATATGGTCTTAGTGCCAAATAATCTATCGCCTGCATCTCCAAGACCAGGTACGATATAAGCATGTTCATTTAATTTTTCATCTAATGAAGCAACATAGACAGGAATGTCGGAGTATTTTTCATTAAATTTAGCAACACCTTCAGGGGCTGCAACAAGAGCCATAAATACGATATCTTTTCTGTCGATGCCTCTTTTAATTAAGGTGTCAATCGCCATTCTTGCAGAATTACCAGTTGCAAGCATTGGGTCAACCACAACAAATAAACGACCTTCAACAGCAGGTAGCTTTACAAGATATTCGACAGGTTCTTTTGTAACTTCGTCTCTGTACATACCGATATGTCCGATACGAGCAGATGGAACAAGGTTTACAAGTCCGTCTGCCATGCCGATACCAGCACGCAAAATAGGAACTACAACCAATTTTTTACCTGCAATGATAGGTGCTTTTTTCATGGTGCAAATTGGTGTTTCAACTTCTGTAGAAGCTAATTTTAGTTTTCTGGTTACTTCATAACCCATAAGCAATGCAATTTCTTTCAATAATTCTCTGAAAGTACGGGTAGAAGTTTCTTTGTCTCTCATTAAAGTGAGTTTGTGTTGAACTAAAGGATGTTTGACAATACGAAGATTTGGAAATTCTTCAGGTATAAGCATAATGTAGCTCCTCATATTTTTGATAAATCTACATAGACTTATTCCATATGCTTATAAAAGGCAATTAAAAAATGCTTAAAAAAGCACTTAAGGGGATCATTATAAACAACCAAATTTAATGCTGAAATCTATTAGCTAATTGATATTCACGAATATTTTTAAGTATCTCTTGCTATAAAAATTCTGTTCCATTAATATTGACAGTAAATTTTATCTTAAATTTTTTGCAGGTGTTTATTTATGTCTTATCTTGATGACATGCTTAATTTAGCCAAAGATGCTATGAATAAAGCATATGCCCCATATTCTAAATATAATGTAGGTGCTGTGATTCGTGGCGAAAGCGGCAAATTATATTGCGGTTGTAATGTTGAAAATGCAGCTTACCCATCTGGCTCATGTGCCGAGCAAGCAGCTATTTCAGCCATGATATTAGGAGGAGATATTAAAATATCTGACATATTAATTATCTCAGACGGAAAAGCTTTGGTTAGCCCATGTGGTGCTTGTCGTCAAAGAATCCGTGAGTTTTCTACATCAGAAACAAAGATACATTTTTGCTCAAAAGACAAATTGGAACAAACAGTTTCTATAGCTGAAATATTGCCATATTCTTTTGGCCCAGAAAATTTGGATAAATAACATTTTATATTACGGAGTCTTTACTTATGAACGAAGAAATTAAATTAATTGCTGATCAAATTAAGAAAAAAATCGGCGGAATTAAGCCTGAAATCGCCCTTATTTTGGGTAGTGGTCTTGGTGGTTTGGCAGATATGATTGAGAACCCTGTTGTTATTCCATATTCAGAGATTGAAGGTTTGCCACGCTCAACTGTTTCTGGTCATGCTGGTCGTATGGTGATTGGTAAATTGGGCGGAAAAGATGTGTTATGCTTGCAAGGTAGAGTGCATTTATACGAAGGTCATGCTCCTTCAAAAATTGCTTTATTGGTTAGAACATTAAAAGAAGTTGGGGCAAAAACTTTGTTTTTAACAAACGCAGCTGGTTCACTTCGCAAAGATTTACCTCCTGGAAGTTTGATGCTTATTAGCGATCACATTAATTATGCTGGCTTAAACCCATTAATCGGACCAAATGATGAAAATATTGGTCCTCGTTTCCCAGATATGAGCCAAGCTTATAGCCCTGAATTAAGAGCGAAAGTTATTGAAGCTGCTGAGAAAGAAGGTGTTAGCCTTAAAGAAGGTATTTATATTATGACCTCTGGTCCAAATTTTGAGACACCAGCAGAGATTAATATGTTTGCACGTTTGGGTGCAGATGCAGTTGGTATGTCAACTGTCCCAGAAACTTTGGTGGGCGTTCATTGTGGAATGAAAGTTGTGGGAGTATCAGTTATTACTAACTACGGTGCAGGAATGACCGCGGGTGCTTTAACCCATGGGGAGACTATTGAACAAGCCGATAAGGCTGCCAAAAAACTTGAGCGTGTTATCGCTCGCTTTATTGCGGAGAAGTAGAATGGAAGACTTGAAAGAAATAGCTCACAAGGCACTTAGCGTACTTGACCTAACTTCACTTAATGATGGTGACACTGAAAAAGATGTTATTGATTTATGTGCTAAAACAGTAACCGAAGGTGGTAGCACCGCAGCGGTTTGTGTGTGGCCTAAATTTGTAGCATTAGCTAAAAAAGAGTTGGTTGGCACAGGTGTTAAAGTTGCAACAGTAACTAATTTTCCAGCTGGTAGTACAGATGTTGAAAAAACAGTTGCAGAAACTAAGCAAGCAGTTGCTGATGGCGCTGATGAAGTTGACGTGGTGTTCCCATATAAAGCTTTTATGGCTGGTGATAAAGAAATAGCTCATAAGCTTGTTAAAGCAACTAAAGAAGCATGTGGTGATAAAACTCAGCTTAAAGTTATTATTGAATCTGGCGAACTTAAAACCCCAGAATTGATTGCAGAAGCAAGCGCAATTTCTATTGCAGAAGGTGCTAATTTTATTAAAACCTCAACAGGTAAAACCCCATCATCAGCTACTTTAGAAGCAGCAGAAACGATGCTTAATGAGATTAAAAAATCTGGTAAACATGTTGGTTTTAAGGCTTCTGGTGGTATTAAAAACACTGCTCAAGCTGGCGAATATATGGATTTGGCTGAAAGAATTATGGGTGACACATGGGTTCACGCTGGTAACTTCCGCTTTGGTGCAAGCTCAATTTTAACTGACCTTTTAAATGTATTGGGTGTTGAAATTGAACATAATAGCCAAGGAGGTTACTAATTATGTTACCTCAAGAGATAATAAGAAAAAAACGTGACGGTGGAAAATTAACTAAAGAAGAAATAGATTTTTTCATTAATGGTGTTACCAGTTGGGCAGTACCAGAATGTCAAATTTCTGCTCTTACTATGGCTGTTTTCTTAAATGGTATGGAAAAAGACGAGATTGTTAACCTCACAACTGCTATGAAGAACTCTGGTTCTGTATTAGATTGGAAGAGTGAAAACCTCCCAGGGCCTGTGTTTGATAAACACTCAACAGGTGGCGTTGGTGATAAAGTTAGCTTGATGCTTGCTCCAATGACTGCTGCTTGCGGTGGGTTCGTGCCAATGATTTCTGGTCGTGGTTTGGGGCATACAGGTGGTACTCTTGATAAATTTGATAGTATTCCTGGTTATACAACCGTTCCATCTTTGGAATTGTTCCGTAAGGTAACTAGAGAAGTTGGTTGTGCTATTATCGGACAAACTGGTGACTTAGCTCCAGCCGATAAAAGAATTTATGCCGTAAGAGACGTAACAGCTACTGTTGAATCAATTCCATTGATTACAGCTTCAATTCTATCAAAAAAATTAGCCGCTGGTCTTGATTATTTGGTTATGGATTTGAAATGCGGAACAGGCGCTTTTATGGATAATATAAAAGATGCTAGAGCATTGGCTGAATCTATTGTTTCTGTTGCTGGTGGCGCAGGTGTGCCAACTCACGCAATTATTACTGACATGAATTCTGTGTTAGGACGCAATGTTGGTAATGCATTAGAAATTAAAGAAGCTGTTGAATATCTTAAAGGTGAGAATGTTGACCCAAGATTGCATGAAGTTACTATGGCCTTATGTGCAGAAATGTTAGTTTTGGGCAAGCTCGCTGCAAACACAGCTGAAGCAAAAATTAAACTACAAAAAGCTCTTGATAGCGGTAAGGCCGCTGAGTGTTTTGCCAAAATGGTAGAAGGTCTTGGCGGACCTGCAGACTTTATGGAAAAATATGATGAATATTTACCAAAAGCTGCCGTTATTAAAGAAATTTACCCTGAAAAAGACGGATATGTAACCGCAATGGATACAAGAGCTATCGGTCTTTCTGTGATTACACTTGGCGGTGGTAGAACTCACCCTGATCAACAACTTGATTATTCGGTTGGTTATACCCATATGTGTCAAATAGGAGATAAAGTAGGTAAAGATAAGCCTCTTGCAATTGTTTATGCTAAAAACGAAGCTGATGTAGCTGACGTAACTAAGCAACTTAATGCTGCTATTAGCATTTCAGACAAAGCTCCTGATGTAACATCTGCAGTGTATGAAACAGTAACAGGGAAGTAAAATATGAAAAGAGCAATTATCCTGATGATGGATTCATTTGGTGTTGGCGGAGCCGCTGATGCTGAAAAATTTGGTGATAAAGGTTCAAGCACACTTGGACATATAGCAAAAGCCTGTGCCGAAGGCAAAGGTGATGGCGAAGGTCGTAAGGGTAAGCTTAATTTGCCAAATCTTGCAGAGCTTGGTCTTGGCAAGCTAGCGGAAAAATCATCAGGGTATTTGCCTGAAGGTTTAGAATTTGATGGCGAGCTAAAAGGTAAATATGGCTTTGCTTCAGAAATTAGCAACGGTAAAGACACTCCAAGTGGTCACTGGGAGATGGCTGGCGTGCCAGTTCTATTTGACTGGGGTTATTTTAAGCCTGATTTTCCTTCATTCCCACAAGAGCTAGTTGATGAATTTTGCAAAAGATGCAACTTGCCTGGAATCATTGCCAACAAAGCATCATCAGGCACTGTTGTGCTTGACGAATATGGCGAAGAACATATTAAAGCTGATAGCGTATTCCAGATTGCTTGCCATGAAGAGCATTTTGGCTTAGAGCGTTTGTATGAGCTATGCCATATTGCACGTGAATTGTGCGATAAATATAATATCGGTAGAATAATTGCGCGCCCATTTGTTGGTGAAAAAGCTGGTGAGTTTAAACGCACAGGTAATCGTCACGATTACTCAGTGTTGCCTCCTGCACCAACAGTTTTAGACAAGGTTTTCAATGCGGGTGGAACTGTAATTTCTATCGGTAAGATCTCGGATATTTATGCTCATCAGGGTATTTCAAAGCAAGTTAAAGCAACTGGCTTAGAAGAAATTTGGGATAGGACTTTAGAGGAAGTTGCCGCTGCTGGCGATAAAACTATTGTTTTTCCTAACTTTGTAGATTTTGATATGCTTTATGGACATCGTCGTGATGTTGTTGGTTATGCTAAAGCTCTAGAATATTTTGATAAGAGATTACCAGAGCTCTATAAGATATTAAAAGATGACGATATCGTCTTTATTACGGCTGACCATGGCTGTGACCCAACTGCAGTAGGCACAGACCACACAAGAGAGAATGTGCCAGTGATTATGTTCGGCAAAAATGTAAAACCAGAATACATTGGTAATCGTGAAACATTCGCAGATATTGCTCAAACAATAGCTGAATATATGAATGTTGAAAAAACAGAATACGGAACTTCATTTCTATAGTTCTGCAAAGGAGGAGTATGTTACCGCAGGAAGTTATCAGGAAGAAACGTGATAAACAAAAACTAACTATGGAAGAGATAGTTGGCTTTGTTGATGGCGTTGCAAATTGGTCGGTTTCTGACGGGCAAATTGCTGCTCTTTGCATGGCAATTTATCTAAATGATTTAGATATTGAAGAGATAGTTCATTTTATAAATGCTGTTTTAGATACGGGTATGGTGCTTGATTGGAACGTGATGGATTTAGACGGACCAGTTGTAGACGCTATGTCAACGGGTGGTGTGGGTGATAAGGTTGATATTATTTCAGCCCCGATTTTAGCCGCATGTGGTGCTTATGTTCCAATGATTACTGGCCCTGGTATATTATTTACAGGCGGTACGCTTGATAAGGTTGAGGCCGTTCCAAACTACCAAACGAACATATCTAATGCAGATTTTAAAAAGACAGTTAAAAATACTGGCTTGGGTATTATTGGCCCAACATCTCAGCTTACATCAGCAGAAAAAAGAGTTTATGCTATTAGAGAAATGAGTGTAACGGTTATTTAATTACGATTTCTATATTGTCTAAGAAGCTAGCAGCTGGAATAAAAGACAGTTTATTTTTGGATGTTAAATATGGCAAAGGGAGCTACTCTCCAGATTATTCAGGAGCTGAAACTCTGGCGCAAACAATGTGCGATGCAGTAAAAATTATGGGGATCAACGCTAGTGGCATGATTAGCGATATGAATAAATTATATTCTCGTACTGTGGGTAATGCTCTTGAGCTTAAAGAAGTGTTTTCATTCCTAAAAAATGAATATAAGAATGAAAAACTGTATAGTCTAGTTAAAACTACAGTCTGTGAAACTCTTAAAACATCTAAATTAGCCTTTGATGATGCAGAGGCTGAGGCAAAGTTGCAAAAGGTCCTTAATTCTGGGGAGGCTTTAGAGCGTTTTGCCAAGATGTTTGCGTCATTAGGTGCCAGTGCCGAGTTAGCCTCTAATCCAGATAAAATATTGCCCAAAGCCAAGGTGGTAAAACCAGTATATGCTGATGAAGAAGGTGTAATTA
>QKFK01000205.1 GCA_003252195.1 Rhodospirillales bacterium | reverse complement strand
CTAGCGCCAATTTCTGAGCCTTGAGCAACACCTAGGAGCATTTTCATGCCAATGTTTTTTAGCTCTTCTCTCTCTAATATCTCAACGTCAATTCCCAATACAGAGAAACGGGCAATTTCTTTGGCTAAAGAACGAGGGTTGATAACATTACCTGGTTCTGACACCAAATCACGACACATTCTAACGCCATTAGCGATAGCAGCGTATGATTTATATCTAATCTCTGCCTCTTCATAATTTTCTGTTTGTACAGATATTTTATTTAAGGTTATATCATCTTCTCTTTTGGTGAAGTATTTATCAAATGTATAAGAACCAACTACACCACCAAAAGCTAAATGTATAGCCATAGTAGTTTCATCTATTGGGCAATCAGCAATAGGCTCTACTCTAAAATGAACACTTTTTTCACCAGAGCGAAGTAGGCTGTGAGTGATAGAACCTGCTACATCTTGAATGGTTGTTTCTGTAATATCTTTACCTAATCCCACACAAATTATTCTTGATAAAGCATAGGCTTGAGGTTGAACTAATGTTACTGTTTCACCTTTTTTGCCTTTAAATTTCTGAGATTCCATGGCTTTGGTTATTGCACCATTGGTTTTTTCATCAATTTTTTTAATTATGCTTTCATTAAGGTTGTTTTCAGTAACTAAAACTACTAAAGCACCGTCTTTAGGGAGAATTTTTTTAGAGAATATAACTTCCATCTTTTAGCCTTTTACCCGCTGTTTGAAATCTGTAACCAACTCAAAAATATTGTAAAGCTTTGTGAGATATTATCAATACAAAAACACTTATTTATATGAGCTAATTGATATGCATTTAAATTACGTGTATAATGTTGCTCATAAATAGCGGAGTGTGTATGGTATTTAAGTTTAAAAATTTTGCGGATAATGGGGATACGTATAACGTTGTTAGCCGTATCTCAAAGGCTGAATTTATAGCAGAAAAAGCCTATTTAAACTCATTGATTGAAGAACGTGAGCAGAATAAGTGCGCTTATGATGGTGCTGATACAGAAAGATTGCTCAGTTCGGCAAAAATTAAATTACTTAATAATGCTATAAATGAACAAGATATAGTAAATATGGGGTATGTTTTTAATAGCATAGAATATAAAGAGCCTACAATCGAGGAACGAAGAGCTTTAAGACTTGAATTTGATGGAGCAATTAAGCTTAACAAAGATGAAATGTCTGAGTTTTTTAAATGTAAGATTGCTGACGGATTAAAACCTGATCGATCACCTTTTTTGTTTGTTCCTAAATATGATATCAAATCAAACAAATATCTCTCAGTTCTCTCAAAATTTAATAGTTTTGATGCATACAAACATAATTTATTTGAGGGTTTGGCAAGAATGGGAATCACTCAAGAAAATTTACCCAAACTTAATGCTGATGATATTCACTATTGTTTTTTTGCTAACACATTAAGTGATGCTGAATTGAATAGTGAAGAGCCAAGAAAATTTATTAGAGTTTTTGATGGCGAAAGAAAGAATTTTTTGAGGAGTTTGCATAAACATCAA
>QKFK01000276.1 GCA_003252195.1 Rhodospirillales bacterium | reverse complement strand
GATTTCTGCATGCCCAGTACGCGGAGATATGCTTTGTGGCCCTTCATGCACATTCATAAAACACCCAACTCCATGACCTGTACCATGATCATAATCAAGACCATTCTCCCACAAAGCTTTACGAGCTAATATGTCCAGATTACGTCCTGCGATATCAACTGGGAATTTAGCCATAGCTAGGGCAATATGCCCTTTAAGCACTAGAGTAAAACGCTCTTTTTGCTCGGCACTAGGCTCGCCCCCAATATATATAGTGCGGGTAATATCGGTTGTTCCACCCATATATTGTCCCCCGCTATCAAGCAAATACACGCCTTTCTCAATCTTTTTATTAGTCCTTTCTTCCGGATGATAATGAACAATCGCTCCATTATCCGCAAAGGCAGAAATTGTAGCAAAGCTAGGACAAACAAATTTGTCACTCATCGCGCGAAAAGCTTCAAGCTTGTCACTTAATGATATTTCGGTCTGATTATTAAGAGCATTAGCATCAAGCCACTCTAAAAAGCGACACATCGCCACCGCATCAATCTTATGCACTGATTTAATAGAGGCTAATTCAACCTCATTTTTGCATGCCATTGGGTAGGAGCATAAATCTTTAAGCGAGCGAGTTTTAAGCCCTGTTTTTTTAAGCATTTTAACAATAGCATGCGGAGTAATATGATAATCGACCCCGATTTTTTTACCCTCTAGACTATTTATAATCGCTTCCATCTTAGATGGCGGTACGATTGTAACCTTATCCCCCAAGCTAAAATCAAGCCTTTCAGCCCCAACAAATAAATCAACCTTTTCATCAGCATATATTATAGCAAAAGCCCTCACTACAGGAGAATGATCTAGCTCTTTAGAGCGGATATTTAATAACCATGAGATTGCATCGGTCTTTACCGCAAAAAAGGCATCTACCTTTTCTTCTCTCAATTGTTCTGCTATCTCAGATATTTTTTCTTCACGAGACTTTCCAGCTAATTCTAATGGATAATCGAATATTTTTGACGCCTCAACATACGGACGATCTAGCCATATCTCATCAATTGGGTTATCATCAATGGCGACAAGCGCCGCACCCTTACCATTAACCCTGCGCTCTAGCTTATCCATAGCATCTGACGAGTGCAACCATGGATCATAGGCGATTTTATCACCTTCGCCAATATTACGGGTTAGCCAATCTTCAAACGAAGTTTCACGTGAGTTATAAAACTCATAAGCATCATTATCTACTTGTTGCCTAACTTGTAATGTATAACGACCATCAACAAACATTGCTGCCTTATCTTGCAAAACTACCGCAGCTCCTGCCGAACCAGAAAAACCTGTTAGATACTTTAATCTTTCAGCATCTAATGGCACTTCTTCGCCAAAGAATTCATCTCCTCTTGGAATGATAAATCCTTTATAACCCTGCTTTGATAATTTTTCTCGTAAAGCCTCAATCTTTGTCATATTACCACCTATCTGGACATAACCAACGCACTCCAACCATTAATGCGATATACCTTAACCAGCTTAAGCCCAACGGTTCTATGAGCATTAATCACCCATTGTTCTTGGCGGTTTAACAAACCTGACAAAACAGCAACACCATCTTGAGCCAAGTTCTTTTCTAAATCTCTTGCCATTTTAACCAATGGCCTAGCAAGTATATTAGCCAATATTAAATCATATGGACCTTTTTGAGCAACATGACCATTATTATAACCATTACCCGCTTCAGCTTTTACTCTTTTAGCTACACCATTAATTTTGGCATTTTCGTTACTAACCCTTACAGATTCTTCATCAATATCAACTCCAAACACATCAACAGGCCATAATTTGGCAGCAGCCACTGACAAAATCCCTGAACCACAACCCATATCTAAAGCATTTTTAACATTTTTGCGCTTTGAAATATCTTGCATGGCAAGTAAGCACCCTTTGGTAGTCTGATGCTCGCCAGAGCCAAAAGCTGTTGCAGCATCAATTCTGATTGGAATTTTATTACCATGTTCTGGATCTTTGATATGAGAACCATAAATATAAAAGTTGCCTAACTCGACTGGAGGAAAACTTATAAGGCTCTCTTTAAGCCAGTTTTTGTTTTCAACTCTAGTTAGCTCTGGCTTTGGCTCTTCAGCCCCCATTGCTTGAGACAACACTGCGAAAGATGCAGTTAATTTTGCCATATCTGGCATTTCACGAGAGATAATCTCTAGCTCCCACTTCCCTTTGTTCTCGCCTTCTTCAATCTCTCTAAACAATGTAGCTTCTGAATAATCATCTAACAAATCGCTAAACGCTTCTAAAGCTTCTGCCTCAACAAAAATCTTTAACTGCCAACATGCTGGTGCTTGACTAGACATCTTTCCCCCAAATAATTATAAAAAATCTTCTTTAATAAAGCAGAACGTAAATATTTATGCAATATTTGTATTGTATATTTAATTTTAAGCAAAAATAACATATAAATTATATAATTTGAATTTGATTGCGGAGATATAATGAAAAAAATTGGTTTATTTATCATTGTGGGTTTATTAGCGGCGTGTACATATGACGCCACAGACCATAGTTTATTTCCGTTTAAAAGCGCTTTTCCTAACTATAAGATATATCCTTACACTTTAAAACGAACTTTTGCTGAAACCAAACATATCGCTGAAAAAAACTATAAAGTTGGCGATCATATGATAAGCCGTGTTGGAACCCCTATTATTAACGCCAAAGCATATTCAGTAGATTATTTTTATACCAAAGAGGTTGTTGCATCTGACGTAACCGATGTAAAAGGCAAACTTATCCGCAAAGAATTTGGCCCCAGAACGCCTCTAAGAGTAATTGGTGTAATTAACCTAGATGGAACAGATTATAAGCTTGTGCCACTAACCAATGATTTTACATTGCTAGTTGATGACAACGGCAATATCAGCCACAAAGTAGTAAATGTTAACGGCACTAAATACACCCCAACTAATGATTACCTAGATATTCACCCTAAAGACGCCAAAATAAACAATGTAACCTACAATAAAATTAGCCGCAGACCAGATTCACTTGATATCATGGTGCGATATGATGGTGTTAAAGATGGCAAGTTTTATTTATCATTCATGAGTTACATCCCCAACACCGACCGCCAGCATGGTAGTTTCAAAACAGAAGGTTATGACATCAACACCACACGTTTGGAGTTTGCAGGCTTCACTATAAGAGTTTTAAATGCCAGTGCTAATCAAATGGATTATTTTGTTATAAAAGAGCCCGCATCATTAAAAGATAACTAAAATGAAAACCCATTTAAAATCATTAGCTTTTTTAGCTTTCGTATTTTCCTTTTTGCCTTTTAGCAATGCGATGGCTAAAGACAATATGCGAATTGCCTATTCTAAAAGCAGTGATTTAGAAGTTTTTGCAGATTCTGTAGCTGGGTCGTGGTGTGACAAGGCAATCATCATTAGATTTTATAATGAAAATGAGGAAATATACTCACAAAATGGCAAGTTAGACCAAGCTGTCGCCAAGGTTGGCAAAATTATATCAGCAGAATGCCCAATTGCTAAAGCCGTTTCAATATACGGATATGGCAAAAACAAAAAACTCTTATCACAAACAAATGCATCTTTGATTGATGATTTATGGAGAATAAACAAAAAGGCCTCTACATCATCTCAGCATACAGACGAAACTCAAAATACTACCTCAGTTAGTTATAGAGATTTTTCTGTAAAGGGCTGGAGCCCTCCAAAATTAGGCGAGCCGTTCAAAATAGCAAACAATTCGAATGAGTTTTTAATCAAAACCGAAGATGGCAAATGCTCTATACGCTATAACAGAATACTACCTCCAAAAACAGAGATTAAAAATTGGCACATTATTGTTAAGGGCAACCCTTGCCACAACCAAATATTAAGTGGCAAAGCATCAATTAGAGTTTTTGACGACAAAGGCGAAATTGATGGAGAAGGAACAGGATATTTTACCGAAGGCTATTTTACTTTTGATAAAGGCTGGGACGTACAGCTAATAAAACGCTACGCCATCAATAAGAGTGAGCAGAAAATTAGCTACATCATTGAATCTGATGCAAGCAAAGAAATTCATTATGTTGGATATCTTAGTTCTGATCTGGTAGATAAAATTGGCAAATACACCAAGTGGTATGGTTGCTCGCCATTAGTTATTAATGCAGTTACATCTAATGCAGATTTATTTAACAATGAAAACAAAATAAGTGAAATTATTGAGAAAGCTGGAGGCATGGCTTCAGAACTATGCCCTGACAATAAAAGCTTTAATTTAATTGCCTCAACATCACCTCATAACATTATTGGAGCAGATAAAAAAACACCTAATGATTATGATTGGTCGAATGATAAAAAAGTTTTCTATTCTGTTGCCGTTAACAAAGAAGATGGCAAATGGCATTACTCTCCTGATATGGCTCACAACCGCATAACTATGGATAAAATAATAAAAGAAGCAGAGCGGTTACAAAAGCTTCAAGACATGAATAACGACTATCAAAAGCTAAACAAAGCATCTTTTGAAAAACGTCTCGCATTTTTTCATAATGTTATTGGCCTCGACGATATTATTAAAACCATCACAGCAACCGCCCTTACTAATAGCTCAAAATATGTAAATACTCTTGTTAGAATTAACAAAATTGACATTGATACTTTATATAGTGATTACCCTGTCAATATGACTATCAAATTTGACTCAAAAAAAATATCCCCTCCTCAAATGGGTTGGAACATTATTTCAGGCAAATTAACCCCAAACAAAAACGCTTCTTACAAAGCAAAAATTTCTTTAGATAAATTCACTGGCTGCTTGAATGAAAAGTGCCTTGAAGCTAACGAACCTATTTTCTTAGTACGCAGAAAATATAATGAACCCAACTGGTTGCCAGAACTAAGCGAAAGCGCAGAAAATGAATAGATTTATTAAAAACATATCTATAAGCCAGATTTCTAAAGTAGTTATATTACTATCAGCTCTTTTAGTAATCTCCTTTGTATCTTATATGAGCGGTTCTCGCAGTGCTTATGAAACCGAGCATAAAGCTCGCTTATTCTTATCTCAAAATAAACTTACAAATTCATTTTCATACAATAGAATAATTGCGTCTCCACTTGGCAGTAACGTAAATATATATGACATACATTTCTTCAACAATGACACACCCATAAAAACTGTCAGCATAGAAAGAATTTCTATAAAAAATTTTAGCGATGATGCTTTGTCATTACGGATAAAAGGACTTACTATTGATATAGCAGCTTTAGTGCTTGAAGAGAATAAAGACCAAAGCAAAATATTTGAAGATATAAATAAATATAAAGCTTCTGCTAATTTTTTTGACATGGGCTATTACAGCTTACTACTAGCTGGAGCGGAAAAGTTATCTCTTAATCTTGATATTGATATCAAGAAAAATGGCGAGCAATATAATCTTAACATCACTGAAAAAGATGCCTTCTTTGGCGAAATATCATGCAATATTATATTGAATAAAAACTTTCAATTCAGCTCAAATGATTTGATAAACATCATCTACAAATTTATTAATCACCCTAACTTTTCTACCAAAGATTATAACAACCTCATATCTGCACAAATAGATAAATATAAATTATCAATCCAGAACGGTGTCTTTATTAAGAACTATCGTGACTTTGTAATGCAATCTACAATCTCTACCGATGTTACTAAAACAACGGGCTTAACTAATGACGAGAAAAACAAACTAAGCACTTATCTCAAAAGAAATAAAATCCAAAATCATATTGTTTTAGCGAAAGCCGCTGACACATATCTTCAAAGCCCAACTCAGCTATTAAAAATATATAGCGATAGCGACACTTCTTTTTCTATAAACTCTAAGATTAAACCATATGCGATGATTACAGATTTGATAAACAAATCATCTCCTATGATTGAACTTAGACACACCCCAAAACCTTAGGCAGTTTATTACTTAACCACATAATATTA
>QKFK01000065.1 GCA_003252195.1 Rhodospirillales bacterium | reverse complement strand
AAGGTTGTAAAAAATATGCAGAACAAGCTAAATCAATCTGCCACTGATGATGAAGACGAAACCTTAAAAGAAGACGGCATTATGGGACCAAAAACCAGACGCAGAATCAAAAGCTCGCTGGTTAAAAACGGTGCAGAAAACTTTATGAAGAATTATTTGATGTAGATATAACAGCATCTAAAAACAGCCGTTAGAATCATTTATCCCAACGGCTGTTTATTGTGTTTAGAAGATAAAATCTTTCCGCCTAATATAGGCATTAACACGCACGTGCCTAATAAATCAAGAAGCTAAAGCATGACAAATTGCTGTATTTGTAATAATTACCTTCTGCTAAAAAAGGGCGTTTACCTAAGCGAACTAAACTATTACTATCTTAAAAAACAAACCTATAACCTACTCTTTATTCCACACAAACTCCGCAACTAATTCCATATGCGTAGAATATATAAACTGATCTATTGGCAATATCTTGCTAATTTTATAGCCAGCTTCTACTAAAACCGCCGCATCTCGAGCAAAAGTAGTTGGACTACATGAAATACCAATTATTTTTTTAGGAAAACGAGAAGCCTTAACCGTAGCTTCAGCAATTTTTTCAATTTGAGCCAAAGAACCTGAACGTGGAGGGTCAAAAACTATAACATCAAAATCCTTCATTTCATCTGGTTCTAGCGGGTTCTCATAAAGGTTACGAGTTTCAACCGATATATTGTTTACTATTTGAGTATTAGCAGATTTTTGCAAATTAGCTGTCATGTTATCGGCATAATCGACACCATGAACAATGCGTTTTCCACCATCTAACAATGGAAAACTAAAGCTACCTAAACCACAATACAAATCTAAAATTCTTTTATCGCCATCATCTAGAAAGTCTAGAATCTCTGCACATATTTTCTGTTCGCCCTCTTTGCTTGGTTGCAAGAAAGAAGCTGGTGATAAGTAAGCTTTAATGCCCCCAAAATCTACATATGGCTTTTCTAACTCTATCACGATTTCTGGCTTACGCCATGATGGCAACTGCCATGATATACGTGATATTTTATGTTCATATGCAAATGAGGTTAAATCTTGACGAATATTCACATCTGGCTCATAAGATGCTTCTATCAAGATATCCATGCCATTATCAGCCTCATTAATCACAATAGAACCTGTTTTGATATAGCTAAAGTTACGTGGTTGTTTTACCTTCTTTTTGTTTTTCAACTTCGGATTTACACGTTCCTCAACAATCAATAGCGGTAGCATTTCTTTTAGCTCTGGTAAAAAGCCCCTTAAGCCAGAGGTTAAGAGAAGACAATCATTAATACTCACTACATTATTGCTTTTTTCTTCGCAAAAACCTAAAAAGCCTCGTTTATCTTTTGTATTTATAACGTATGACAAGCTAACCCTACGACGAGTATTCTCACCAATAAAAAACATGGGTTCAACCACATCTGCCGTTATATTTTTCTTAGATAATGTGTCTTTAAATAATTGTTCTTTCCATTGGCGATAATATCCTTCATCTAAATGTTGAAGAGAACAGCCTCCGCATTTACCAAAATATGGGCAAGGAGCATTTCTTCTATCTGATGATGGATTAATGATTTCTTTTATTTTTACTTTGCCATGCTCTAACTGACAGATAACCTTTTCACCACCCATTGCCCTAGGAACATACACAACCTCACCATCATATTTATGAGCAACGCCATCACCACCAGAGCCAATGAACTCAATATCTAATTCCCACGTATTATCTACCATTTCTATTCCTTATTTTTATTATGAGGCTCTGCCAACAAAATCACCTATAAAATCAACAACAATTTCTGCAGTTGCGCCGTCTATTTTCTCTATGGTTGCACCAAGGTCCTTAAAACTGACAGGAACCATTTTGTTATAATTTTCTGACATTATAACCTTATCCCCAGAATATACCTTAACACCCAAAACTATTCTCGCATTTTCAGATCCATCTTCGCCTTTAACTAAGACAAAATCATACAAATGAGCCCTAACACTATATTCCTGCGCAGGCTTTGTTATATTTGAGTTAAACTGATCGTCAATTACTTGAACAAATCTATCACGAACCAAAGTTACAGGCTCTTTAACCCACATAGCATTTTCTAAAAACTTATAATCGAATTTCTTTTCATCAAAAACAACTATATTCTGCCCGCCAATCATCTCAGAGGCAGAAAAAGCACCCACCATTATTCTTGCCTTTGGCATATATGGTGAACTAACTATTGAAAACTCTTTAGAATTGTTAAAACCATATACAACTATCTCTCCGCCATTATCAATAGCGCAAGCAGACATAAAAACAAGCAAGCTAGCAATAATTATATTTTTTATCATAGTCAATTCATGTTTATTTGAGATAAATCATAATATTTATGCCACGAATCTTATACTTATAGAAGCAAAATTTTTACAACTAATATTATATTCCACACATATAAAACCTTGCAAAATTGATTTAGCATAGTAGAATATGCTTCTAAACTGGCGGTTTTAGAGTTCTTTCTCGGTGTTAATACAATCACCGACCCTGCCTTATTTTATAAACATATTACAGTTAGGGCTTAAACAATGCCAGGTTACGATTTTAGTAATCTTTCTATCATGATTGTTGACGATGATATGCTGATGCGCAACCTTGTTAAATCAATGTTGTTCTCACTTGGCATAACTAAAGTCTCTATCCAAAGCAATCCCAATGAGGCTATTAATGATATTGTTGCTCTAAAACCAGATATATTAATTACAGACTGGGAAATGAAACCAATTAACGGGCTTGATTTTTCTAAAAAAATCCGCGGAATGAACAACCCTTTGTTATCGCATCTACCAATTATTATGCTAACAGGCTACACCCAAATAGACCGCGTTTTTGCGGCACGTGAAATTGGAATTAATGAGTTTTTGGCCAAGCCAGTTTCAGTACAAACTTTATATAGCAGAATATTATCTGTTGCAAAACGCCCCAGAGATTTTGTAAAAACTAAAAGCTATTTTGGACCAGACAGAAGACGCAAAGACATGCCTTTTATTGGAGAAGACAGAAGAAAAAGGAAATCATAGAATATGAGTGACGACGTAGTTTTTTCAAAAGCACCAGATCTTAGCAATAAAGTATTTTATTCAGCTAATGGCATTTCTGAAATGGATATAAAAAGATCTGACATACAAATCAGCAATCAATATAAAGTTTCCTATCTTGAAAGCTCGGGCAAAGATATTGAAGATCTCCATAATTTATATAAAAAAATGGCTGAAGGAGACATCTCAGCCCATGAAGACATGTTCCAACTAACACACAAAATGCGTGGACAAGGTTCAACATTTAATTATTTAATGATGACCAAACTTGCAGATAAGCTCTGTGTCTTCATTGAGAAAAACCAACAAATTACAGCCAAAGAGCTGGTTATAATTAAGCTATACATTGATACAATCCATGTAACATACGCCAAACGCATGGAAGGTGACGGTGGTAATATTGGCAAAGAGCTTTTGCTCGGGCTTGATTCTGTTGCTCAAAAAATTATGAAAAGCGCTTAGAATAATATCTCTTTAGCCAAAGACTAAATCGCAATAAACAATACAGAGATAAACTGAATTGACAATTATCTTAATGTCACATTGCAAACATAAACCTATGCATAATCTTGCTAAGTAAAATATTTTATCAGCTATAACCACATAATAATGGCAAGAAACAACTAGTTCGCCTGATATGCCTTAAGGCTGGAGATAAGTTTACTATTAACGTTTTTATCAAACTTATATGACACAGATTCTTTATCGCCAAGTTTTTTAGTTTTTTCTGCAGATTCTTTGTAAGCAGCCATGGCTTCTTTTTTACGCTCAAACAAGTGAGCCTTTATTTTTTCTAGCTCTTTAGCCTCTGCCATATTATTTTTGTATTGAGGTGTTATAAAACGAAGAGGCTTAAGCTCTTCTTCATGATGCAACTCAATTGAAGCACAATATTTTTGCAAAATATCAACATTATTTTTATCTGCGAAAAAGCTTTTATATTGCTCATTTAATAAATCGTCATTCTTATCGTTTAGTTTGCCTCTCAAATGGTCCTTAATAGCTTCACCACGATCATTAGCCTTTTTATCAGCAATATTTTTTAACACTTCACTTGGCATTGTTTCATCTACATAACTGCCATAATATGCATATGCTACATTCTCAAAAATATACTTTGATGTCTCATTCATAACAACTGACAAAAACTCTGGCGAGTAACCAGAATTAGCCATTTGCGCAGTAAAGAATATATCGCACTTTGCTTCTGATAATCTAACATCTCTAAAAACTTTGTCGTTTTCTCTTTCCAAACGCTCTTTTTTAGAAGACATCGCAACCCCTAAGCCTCCTATAAATTTTGCATATTCAGATAATGCATCTGTTTTTTTAGGGGTTTCTTCCATAGAATTTAACACTAAAAACTGTTGAACACTAACCAGCTTATGATGATTTTCTTTTACATCTTCTGGTGTTTTAATCGTGATGTGACGAGATAACTCTTCTACATATTCACAAATTTGAGCTTTCTCACTATAATCGATTTCATTAGAATATTTTTTATCTGCAATTGCCACAAACAACTCATCTTGAGGCATATTTTTTAACCCGACATTTTCTTGAGCAAGCTTAACAAGTCTACTCAGTGTAGAAACTTTATTAACAAAGCATTTATCATCATACTCGCCATTTTGCCTTGCAACATCATCTACGCTATAAAAACTATCAACGGCCAATTTAAGATGGGCATATGATAATTTAGCCATAAATTTATTTAGATAATCAGATTCTGAATTCATTTATACTTTCCCACATTGCAAACTGAGACCATTACCTTTGGCAAAAGGTCAAGCTCCCATCAGATGATAATCACTATCATTCAATACACCCTAGTAATATAATCGCGTTTTTCGGCTAATTTGTCAAATATTTTTCTGCAATAGCTACTTATGCCCACATCATATTGCATAATCTTTTGAAGTGATCGCCTCTTTCTTCAAAATTCTTATAGGCCCCATAACTTGGTGCCGCAGGAGAAAGCAAAATAACTCCTCCTTTAGGAGTTATCTCCTTAGCCTTTACAAAGGCATCTTCTAAACCTTTTTCCTCAAACACTTCTACTATGGTATCGTCAGTTTTTGCCAGTCTAATCGCCTCGGCAATTCTGCAGCCTGTTTGGTTCATTGTAACCACTGCAACAACATTGCTACTTGGCTTTGAAACATATGATGCAAGCTCACTATAATTTTGAGACCTATCATACCCACCCGCAATTAATGTAACAGGCTTAAAGTTATATGCCTCCATACCTGCAATTGCGGTTTCTGGTGTTGTAGAAATACTATCATTTACATAAAGAACATTTTCATGCTCACCTAATTCTTGCAAACGATGAGAAAGACCAACAAATGACTTCAAAGCACCTATACAATCACTTATATTTTCACCAGCCATTCTAAGAACAGACAAAGCTCCGCAAATATTTTCAAAATTATGCTCGCCCTTAATTGGCAAATCTAACACTGGGTACAATCTAGTAACACCGTCAGTGATAAAACCTTCTTCGACATGCAAAGATTCTTTACTATTGTAATAAACAACATCTTTAAAATCTGCTGTCATTTCCATAGCTCTTTTGTTTTTAGAATTAACTACCATTGGGGCAGAATTGATACGGTTTTTAAATAGGTTTAACTTGTCATTATAATATCTATTGTGGTTTTTATGCCAGTCAACATGCTCTGGATACAAATTAAGCAAAATAGAAAAATCTGGAGAATATTCTATATCACTAGCCTGATAACTTGATATTTCTGCAACCATATAATCAAGATTAAGGTTGTTACCTACAAATTCTATAAGGGGCACGCCTATATTGCCCCCAACAGCCGTGTTTTTACCCAAAACTCTTAATAAATATGCGATTAAACTAGTCGTGGTGCTTTTGCCCTTAGTTCCTGTAATACCAATTATTTTAGTATTTGGGCTGTTCTT